>JAGXSN010000249.1 GCA_018333815.1 Sulfuritalea sp.
GGCGCAGGCGGGTCCCGGCCTGCTGCGCCACGTGGAGACGCGGTTTGGCACCAGCAACGGCGGTGATTGCGAGGACTACGCGATCGCCAAGTATGTCGCGCTGCGGGCCGCCGGCGTGCCGGCCGCAAACCTGCGCCTGATCTACGTCAAGGCGCTGACGGCGCAGCGCATCGAGAACCACATGGTGCTGGCCTGGTATGCGTCGGCCGGCGCCGAACCGCTGCGCCGCCCGCTGCCGCAGTATGTCAAGATCGACGCCAGCCTGTCGCAAGGACTCGAAGCCGGCGAGCGGCGCTTCCAGGTCGAGGCGCTGGTGCGCGCCGCGCGCAGCCTCGACGTGCCTGTCTGGGCCCAGGTTTTCGATGCGCCGGGCGCGCTGGAGTTGCTCGCCGAAATGGGCGTGGTCGGGGCGCAGGGCTACGCGCTGGCGGCGGAGCGAACGGCGTCAACCGACGCCGTTCCGCAATGAAGATGTGCCCGCGCGCGGCCCCGCCGGGCAGCGTAACCGACGAGCCCCAGTCCGGCGAGCATCAGCAGGTAGGTTTCCGGTTCGGGAATCGGGATCGCCAGAACACCCCCGTAGCTGCCCCCGCCCTGGGCATTGATCGCGCCGGAAACGATGAAGCGATAGTCGGCGCCTGCCGACAGCGGCGGCGAATCCAGTGTCAGGCTGCCGAACGACGAATTGCCGCCGTCTGTGGCGCCGAAGGAGGCGCTGGCGAGGGGGATGCCATGGATGTCGGAAAATCCGATCGTCAGGTTGTCGATACCGAAGAGATTGCTAAAGTCGAAGCTTACGATCGCGGCCTGGGCGAAACTGCCGCCATGGGTGGTTCTGAAGAGGTAGGTATCGATGAAGCCGTCCCCCTGCGCCACGCCGGTCGCGCCGACGCTGAAGGTGTTGCCGATGTTCGCCGTGGCCAGCAGGCCCAGATCGATGGTCCTGTCGTGCGTGACGGCTGCGCAGGCCACGCCCGCAGAGAACAGCAGCGCGAACGCCGCCGCGATTTTGTCGGCCATGACCATGATGATCCTCTCGATCGGGTTGGGACGAAAACCCTCCGCTTTCATCTTCTCTCTGCATTCTTGCACCGCGATGACATCGAACGCCTCGCGCACTGATCCGAAAGAACCATGCCGGAGCGGGAAAGTCGGCGCCGGCAAGACGGCAGGGCGGTGCGGCATGGCCCGCGTCCTGCTGCTCGTCCTGGCCCATCTGCTCCTCTGCGCGCCCGCCGCGGCGGCATGGACGCTGCGTTATCTGGGCCAGCAGATCGTTCCGACCGGCTACCCGTATGCCGCGACGACCGTCGGCGGCCTGTCGGGGCTGGACTACGACGAACGCAGCGGCGACTTCTATGCCATTTCCGACGACCGCTCGGAACATCAGCCGGCGCGTTTCTACACCCTCCGGCTCGACCTGGCGGCCTTCAATACCCGCGTCGCTCCGGGCCATGCGGGGGTGACGTTCACCGGGGTTCATTTCCTGCGGGATCCCGCCGGCAAGCCATTCGGCCGCCGGCAGGTCGACCCGGAAGCGCTGCGCCTGGCGCCCGGGGCGGATCGCCTGCTGTGGGTGAGCGAAGGCGAGGCCGACAGGGGGATTCCTCCCTTCGTGGCGGAGGCCGGTCTGCAGGGGCAGCACCTGCGCACTTTCCCCCTGCCCGCGCGTTACCGCCCGGACAAGGGCAGCGGGGTGCGCGACAATCTCGCGTTCGAGAGCCTGGCGCTCGACGCGATCTCGGGCCGGGCTTACGTGGCCGTGGAGAATGCGCTGGCGCAGGACGGCCCACCGGCCGATGCCGGCCAGGGCAGTGCGTGCCGGGTGATGGTCCTGGATGTCGGCAGCGGCGCGGCGCTGGCCGAGTTCGTCTATCTCACCGATCCGGTCGCGCGGGCGCCCGCATTGCCCGGGCTCTACCACACCAACGGCCTGGTCGAACTGCTGGCCATCGACGCGCGGCGTTTCATCGCCGTGGAACGCTCCTTCACGGCGATGGCCGGCCCCCCGGTCATCCGGCTCTATCTGGCCAGCCTGGAAAACGCGACGGAGGTGAGCGCCACGGCCAGCCTGGCCGCGGGCGGGTATCGGCCGCTGGGCAAGCGTCTGCTCCTGGATCTGGCCAGCCTGGGGATCGCGCTGGACAACATCGAGAGCGCCAGTTGGGGGCCGCGGCGCGCCAACGGCAAGCGCAGCCTGATCCTGGTGTCGGACAACAACTTCAGCCCGGCGCAATTCACCCAGTTCCTCGCCTTCGAACTGGTGGAGGAGGGGGTGGGCTCAGTAGGCGTGGCGGTCGCGCAAGACCACCAGCACGGTCTTGGCGATGATCCAGAGATCGAGGACGAGCGACCAGTGGCGCAGGTAGTCGAGGTCGAACTCGATGCGCCTTTGCATCTTCTCGACCGTTTCGGTTTCCCCGCGGTAGCCGTTCACCTGCGCCCAGCCGGTGATGCCGGGCTTGACCTTGTGGCGCAGCATGTAGCCGCCGATCAGCTTGCGATAGAGCTCGTTGTGAGCCACCGCGTGCGGGCGTGGGCCGACGATGCTCATGCGTCCTTGCAGGACGTTGAAGAGTTGCGGCAGTTCGTCGAGCGAGGTGCGCCGCAGGAAGCCGCCGAAGCGGGTCACGCGCGCGTCGTTGCGCGTGGCCTGGGCGATGCTGGGGCCATCCTCGCAGACCGTCATCGAGCGGAACTTGTAGACGACGATTTCCTTGCCGTCCAGCCCGTAGCGACGCTGGCGGAACAGCGCCGGCCCCGGCGAGGTGAGCTTGATGCCGAGGGCGACGGCCAACAGCAGGGGCGCGATCAGGACCAGGATCAGCAGGGACAGGAAGATGTCGCTGCCGCGCTTGAGCAGGCCGTTGACTCCGGTAAATGGCGATTCGCAGACCGCGACGACCGGCATGCCGCCCACCTGGTCGATGCGGCCCTGGATCAGGTCGGTGACGAAGATGTCGGGCGCGAAATAGATCGATGCCGTGGTGTCGCGCAGGGCGTCGAGCAGGTTCAGGATGCGGGGCTGCGAAGCCATCGGCAGGGTGATGTAGATCAAGTCGATGCGGTGCTGTTTGATAAACCCGACCAGTTCGTCGATGCGCCCGAGCAGGGCCTGCCGCTCCCCGGCCGCATTCAGACGCAGCGGACAGCGGTCGTCGAAGAAACCCGCCAGCCGGGTCGCCTGGAGCGGGTCGTCGCGCAGTTGTTGCGCGAGCCGCAAGCCCGTCGCGTTCATGCCGACAACGATGGCCGTGCGCTGGTGAGCGCGGCTGGAGAGTACCTTCGGCGCGTAATGCCGCAGGGCCAGGTGGATGCCCGTCAGCAGGAGCGGGGTGGCGACGAACCAGGTGACCAGCGCCTGTTGCGAATAGATGGACAGATAACCGCTGGCGTAGCCGAAGAACAGCAATATCGAAGCGAGCAACACCCAGTCGGAAAAAATATCGCGCACGATCGCGCCGCGCGTGTGCCGCAGCAAGGACCTGCCCGGAAAGCTCAGCGAGAAAGCCAGCAGCGCGAGCAGTACGTATTGCGCGTTGAGGGGTTCGCCCCAGTGCAGCGCGGCCAGCAACAGGGCGGCGACGATGACGAGCGGGTCGAGGAGTATTCCCAGCAGCGAAACCAGGCTCAGAGGCGTCCTGAATATGCTGGTCTGGCGACTCGACGAGGCGATCATTGAAGCGTCTTCGTTGATGGCGAACTCGGCAGGCTACCCGGCAAAGATGGAAAATTTGTGACCGTTTCGTCTTTCACATTTCTTTCATTTACGCTGGCTAGACTGCCGTCCCATGAGCACCCCGCACGGTCGCCCGAAGGGGTGCCAGCCACAAATCGGAGCCGCGCAGCGGCGAACCGCCGTCACTCCCTCCCGCCGGGAGGGGGCTGGGGGGAGGGTGGTCCAATGATCACTCTCTCCGGCATGGGTAGGGCCCTTGCGCTGGCGCTCGTCGGCCTGGCCGGCGCAACGGTCGCTCACGGCGATGCGGGCGACGTGTTCAAGGTCTCGGTCAGCCAGACCTATGTCCACGACGACAATCTGTTTCGCCTGCCGGATGGCGTGCCACCCCCCCCCACACTCGCCTCCGGCGCGCGTGGCGATCTCGTTGCCCAAACCG
>JAGXSN010000250.1 GCA_018333815.1 Sulfuritalea sp.
CGGCCGGCGAATGGAAAGCCGGATCGCCGGCCGGCAAGCCGAAAAAACGCTGATTGCTGCCCCCGCCCCCGTCATGCCGACGGGAACGGGGGGATGCGCTACGCCTTTCCAGGGGAAAAATTCATGTTCCCGTAGCCAACCGTCAGGCGCGGGGCAGCGCGACGAATCCCCACTGACGGTTGCAAGCCAGCGCATTGCCGCGATCGGCGTGCCAATCGCCGAGCACCCAGCGCGTGCATGTCCTGTCCGCGACGCGGTGCTCGTGGCGGCCCTGCCGGTGCGTGTGGCCGTGGATCATGGCCTGCGCATCATGCTCGGCCAGCGCGGCGACGACGGCCGCCGCATTGACGTCCATGATCGTCAGCGCCTTGACTTTCTTCTCGGCCTCGCTGCGCGCGCGCAGCGCCTCGATCTCGCGCCGGCGAGAGTCCAGGGGCCGGGCGAGGAATGCCGCGATCCAGGCCGGATCGCGCACCAGGACGCGGAAGCGCTGGTATTCGGCATCGTCGGTGCATAGCGCGTCGCCGTGCGTGAGCAAGGTTTTCACGCCGCCGATGGCGCGCACGCAGGGGTCGGGCAGCAGGGTCAGCCCGGCGGCGGCGGCGCAAGCGGAACCGACGAGAAAATCGCGGTTGCCGGCGAGAAATTCGACCCGGACGCCGCGCTCGGACAGGGCGCGCAAGGCCGCGACGATGCGAGCGTTGAAGGGGTCGGCGAGATCGTCGTCGCCGGCCCAGTAATCGAACAGGTCGCCGAGAATGGTCAGGCTGGCCGCGGTGCGCGCCGGCCCGGCGAGAAAGTCCAGGAACGACTGCGCGATCCCCGCTTCGTGCGGGGACAGGTGCAGGTCGGAGATGAATAAATCCGTCAGACGACTTCCGCCTTCTCGATGACGACGTCCTCGACGGGCACGTCCTGGTGGAAGCCCCGGTTGCCGGTCTTGACCGCCCTGATCTTGTCGACGACGTCCATGCCCTCGACCACCCTGCCGAACACGCAGTAGCCCCAGCCCTGGCCGGACGGCGCGCGGAAGTCGAGGAAATCGTTGTCCTTGACGTTGATGAAGAATTGCGCGGTGGCGGAATGCGGGTCGTTGGTGCGCGCCATGGCGATGGCGCCGCGATCGTTTTTCAGCCCCGCCTTAAAGCTCATTTCGGCCTCGTTCTCGATCGGCGCGCCGGTGGCCTTTTCCTTCATGCCGCCGCCCATGCCGCCGCCCTGGATCATGAAGCCGTCGATGACGCGGTGGAAGATCGTGCCGTCGTAGTGGCCGGCTTCGACGTAGGCGATGAAGTTGGCGACGGTCTTCGGCGCCTTCCCGGCGTCGAGTTCGAGGGTGATGGCGCCGTGGCTGGTGGTGAGCTTGATCATGCTGCGGTTTCCTTAGCGGGTGACGACTCTGGCCGATTCGATGACGATCGGGGTGGCGGGAACATTCTGGTGCATGCCGGCATTGCGCGTGGCGACCTGGGCGATCTTCTGGACGACATCCATGCCCTGCACGACCCGGCCGAACACGGCGTAGCCCCAGCCGTCCTGGCCCGGCTGGTCGAGGAAGGCGTTGTCCTTGAGGTTGATGAAGAACTGCGCGGCAGCCGAGTGCGGGTCGCGCGTGCGCGCCATGGCGACGCTGCCGGCGACGTTCTTCAGGCCGTTCTTCGCCTCGTTCTCGATCGGCGCGCGGGCGGCCTTCTGCTTCATGTCCGGGGTGAAGCCGCCGCCCTGGATCATGAAACCGTCGATCACGCGGTGGAAGACCGTGCCGGTGTAGAAGCCGTCCTTCGTGTATTGCAGGAAGTTCTCGACCGTCTTGGGCGCCTTGGCCGCGGCGAGTTCGATGACGATGATGCCCTGGTTGGTCCTCAGTTCAACCCGAGGTTCGACCTGCGGGTCGGTGGCCAGGGCCGGCAGGGCGAAAAGGAGGGCGGACAACAGTGCGAGCAAGTGCTTCATGGGGTCTCCGTGGCTGAACAAACGACGTATGATTCTAGCCTTTTGTCCGGCGGAACCCGCGTCGCACCATGCTGAAAATCCACAATTCGCTGACCCGCAGCCTGCAGGAATTCGTCCCCATCGAACCCGGCCGGGTCCGGCTCTACGTCTGCGGCATGACCGTCTACGATTACTGTCATCTCGGCCACGGGCGCGTCATGGTGGTGTTCGACATGGTGACGCGCTGGCTGCGCGCGAGCGGTTATCGGGTGACCTACGTGCGCAACATCACCGACATCGACGACAAGATCATCAAGCGCGCCGCCGAGAACGGCGAGTCGATCCGTCGGCTCACCGACAGGTTCATCGCCTTCATGCACGAGGATGCCGGCGCGCTGGGCGTGCTGCGGCCCGACTTTGAACCGCGCGCGACCGACTACGTGCCGCAGATGTTGGACCTGATCGGCCGGCTGGAAAAGAAGGGCTACGCCTACCTCGCCGGCAACAACGACGTCTGCTATTCGGTGCGTAAATTCTCCGGCTACGGCAAACTCTCGGGCAAGTCGCTCGATGATCTGCGCGCCGGCGAGCGCGTCGATGTGATGGAGGGCAAGCAGGACCCGCTCGACTTCGTGCTCTGGAAGCACGCCAGGCCGGAGGAGTCGGCCGAAGTGAAGTGGGAATCGGCGTGGGGCCTGGGGCGCCCAGGCTGGCACATCGAATGCTCGGCGATGAGCGCGCAGCTGCTCGGCGACCATTTCGACATTCACGGCGGCGGCCAGGACTTGCAGTTTCCGCACCACGAGAACGAGATCGCCCAGTCCGAAGGCGCCCACGGGAATACCTTCGTGAACTACTGGATGCACAACGGCTTCGTGCGCGTCGACAACGAGAAAATGTCCAAGTCGCTCGGCAACTTCTTCACCCTGCGCGAAATCCTCAAGAAGTACGACGCCGAGGTGGTCCGTTTCTTCATCCTGCGCGCCCACTACCGCAGCCCGCTCAATTATTCCGATGCCCACCTCGATGATGCGCGCGCCGCGCTGACGCGGCTTTACACCGCGCTCAAGGGTTTCGCTGTCGCTGCATCGGTTGACTGGAACGAGGCTCATGCACAGCGCTTCAAGGCGGCAATGGACGAAGACTTCGCCACGCCCGAGGCGATTGCGGCGTTGTTCGATCTCGCCAACGAGCTGAACCGCACGAAGGATGCGCAGACCGCGGCCCAGCTCAAGGGGCTGGCCGGCGCGCTCGGTCTGCTGCAGCGTGATCCGGTCGAGTTCCTGCAGGCCGGACCGGCCGCCGAGGGGCTTGACGAGGCCGCCATCGCCGCGCAGATCGGTGCGCGCATTGCAGCAAAGAAGGCCAAGAACTTCGCCGCGGCCGACCGCATCCGCGCCGAACTCAAGGCGGCGGGCGTCATCCTCGAGGACGGGCCGGGCGGCACGACCTGGCGGCGCGGCTGAAAGTCGGTTCCGGCGGGACGGCGATCAGCCCCGTTCCCGCTCGCGGCGGGACGCTTCGCCCGCCCGGCGCAGCCGTTCGAAGCGGCGCAGGACGGCGTCGACATACTCGACGGTCTCGGCGTACGGGGGAACCCTCATGCCATGCCGGCGAACGGCGCCTGCGCCGGCGTTGTAGGCGGCCAGGGCGAGTTGCAGGTTCCCGTCGAAGGCGCCGAGCAGGCTCTGCAGGAGGCGCGCCCCGCCGCGCAGGTTCGCGCGCGGATCGAAACGATCGACAACCCCGAGACCGCGGGCGGTCGCGGGCATCAGCTGCATCAGGCCGGCCGCCCCCCGCGGCGACACCGCCCGCGGGTCGTAAGACGATTCGACCTCGATCACGGCATGCAGCAGTTCGGGCGCCAGGCCGAACTCGGCCGCCACCGCCTCGATTTCGGCCGCGTAGCGCCGCATCCCGGAATACTGCGGGGAAGGGGCGCGATTCGGGGAGGGTTGCTGCCGCGCCGCCGGATCATCGACCTCGAACAACAGGTCGAGCCCGGCGGCGGGACGATCCGAAAAGCGCGGCGCCCCGTCCTCGTCCCGGCCGTGAT
>JAGXSN010000251.1 GCA_018333815.1 Sulfuritalea sp.
CGGATCGAGGCACAGCCATGCGCCGGCCGCCGTCCCGCCAGCGCCGACTTTTCGCAACGCGGCGGCCGGCAGACGCTCGAGTCCGAACCTGCCCGCGAGCGGATCGCCGGCGCACCGGCTGCGGTTGCCGCGGCCGAGCAGCAGGGACAGGGTCGGCGCCGCCAGGCCATGGACGGCGCCGGCGAGAATTTCGGCCGGCAGCAGCAGGCCGGGAACCAGCAGGGTCAGATGCATGAACGGGCCAGTTTCTTCCTGTTTCCGGATAGCGGTTCGCCGGGCGTTGGGCTACCATCGACATCCCCGGCCCGTGGTGCGTTACTGCGACCGATTCTTCCCGCCTGCCCGAGCCGACGCCCATGCCCACCGAAAAATTCGACAGCACGGCCTTCCTGGCGGCGCTGACCGAAGCGCCGGGAGTCTATCGCATGCTCGCCGCCGACGGCGCGGCGCTCTATGTCGGCAAGGCGAAGAACTGTGCCTCAAGGGCCGCCATGGCGAGACGATCGTCAAGCCGACGCGGGCGATGGAGGACGCCGCGGCGCTTCAGCAATATCATTGCATTTTGAGCGTCTATCGCTCAATATACACGAATGTTGAATCGAATCCTGCTTGCCCCGCTCATGCGGCGCCTGCAACAACAGCCGGCCGTGGCCTTGCTTGGCCCACGCCAGGTGGGCAAGACCACGCTGGCGCGCGCAGTGGCGGCCAGCCATCCCGCTGCCCGGTTCCTCGACCTCGAACTGGAAGCGGACCGCCGGCAGTTGACGCGCGCCGACCTGTTTTTCGAGCGCCAGCGCGACCGGCTCGTGGTGCTCGACGAAGTGCAGAGCATGCCCGGTCTGTTCGTCGGCCTGCGACCGGAGATCGATGCCGACCGTCGCGCGGGGCGCTTCCTGCTGCTCGGCTCGGCCAGCGGCAGCCTGCTGCGTCAAAGCGCCGAATCGCTGGCGGGGCGCATCGCCTATCTCGAACTGACGCCTTTCCTGCTCGACGAAATTTCCGCCGCGGCGGGCGGCGCTGCCGCTGCCAAGGCGGGCAGGCTCTGGCTGCGCGGGGGGTTTCCGCGCAGTTACCTCGCCGCCGACGAGGCGGCGTCGGTCGCCTGGCGCATCGACTTCATCGAAACCTTCCTCGCCCGCGACCTGCCGCAACTGGGCGTCACCATTCCGGCCGAGACGCTGCGCCGTTTCTGGCGCATGTCCGCGCATCTGCACGGGCAGTTGTTCAACGCCTCGCAACTCGGGGCGGCGCTCGGCGGCGTGGCGCACACCACGGTGGGCCGCTATCTCGACCTGCTCGTCGATGCGCTCATGCTGCGCCGTCTGCCTCCCTATCTGGCCAACGTCGGCAAGCGCCTGGTGAAATCGCCCAAGGTCTACCTGCGCGACAGTGGCATCCTGCACGCGCTGCTCGGCATCCGGACGCTCGACGACCTGCATGGGCACCCGGTATCCGGCCTTTCCTGGGAGGGCTTCATCCTCGAACAGATAATGGCCGCCATGCCGCCGCTGGCGACCGCCGGCTTTTATCGCACCGCCGCCGGCGCTGAACTCGATCTCGTCGTCGAGCATGCCGACCGGCGCACCGGCTTCGAAATCAAGCTATCCACGGCCCCGACGCTCGCGCGCGGTTTCTGGAATGCCTGCGAAGACCTGGGCGTCGCCCGAGCCTATGTCGTCGCGCCGGTGCTGGAACCCTATCCGCTGGCGGAAAACGTCGAGGTGATCCCACCGATGAATCTTGGCAGACTCTGGCAGTCTGGCATATGACCCGATGAGGCAGGAAACGCCGCCCTTCGACAGCAAGAGCTTCCTCGCCACGCTCACCGAAGCGCCGGGGGTATATCGCATGCTGGATGCCGACGGCGCAGTGCTCTATGTCGGCAAGGCGAAGAACCTCGGGAAGCGGGTGTCGTCCTATTTCCAGAAGACCGGCCACAGCCCGCGCATCGCCCTGATGCTGCAGCAGGTGGCCGGCGTGGAAACGACGGCGACGCGTTCCGAGGCCGAGGCGCTGATCCTCGAGAACACGCTGATCAAGACGCTCAAGCCGAAATACAACATCCTCTTCCGCGACGACAAGTCCTATGCCTACATCGGACTATCCGGCAGTCCATTTCCGCGGCTCTTTTACCACCGGGGAAGCTTCGAAAAGAAGTCCCGCTACTTCGGGCCCTTCCCGAGCGCTCTGGCGGTGAAGGAGGCCATCCGGCTGATCCAGAAGACCTTCCTGCTGCGCACCTGCGAGGAGGCGGTGTTCGCCCACCGCTCGCGGCCTTGTCTGCTGCATCAAATCCACCGCTGCAAGGCGCCCTGCGTCGGGCGGGTGTCGGCGGCGGATTACGCGGCGGACGTGAAGCTGGCCGAACTGTTCCTCAAGGGCCGCCATGGCGAGGCGATCGTCAAGCTGACGCGGGCGATGGAGGACGCCGCGGCGGCGCGGCGCTTCGAGCAGGCGGCGGCGCGGCGCGACCAGATCAAGGCGCTGCAGGCGGTGCTGCACCGGCAGTATGTGAGTTCGACGAAGGATGCCGATGTCGATATCGTGGTCGCGGCGGTTGACCGCGGCGAGTTGTGCGTCAATCTGGCGATGGTGCGCGGCGGCCTGCACCTCGGCGATCGCGCGCACTTTCCGCAGGCCGGGCTGGAGGCCGGCGCGGCGGAAGGCTTGAGCGCCTTCCTCGCCCAGCACTATGCCGAGCATGAAGCGCCCCCACGCCTGATTCTCGACCCGTGGCCCTTGGAAGATGTTGCGACCGCATTGCCCGGCAGCGCGCCAAAAAACGAGATGGAGCGCGCCTGGCTGGAGATGGCGCAGAACAACGCGCGGCTGGCGCTGACGGCGCGCCGCCAGAACCGAACGCGGTCCGCCGGGCGGCTGGAAGCCTTGCGGCTGGCGCTCGATCTGCCGGAGCCGCCGCGCCGCATCGAGTGTTTCGACATCAGCCACACGATGGGCGAGGGCACGGTGGCCTCCTGCGTGGTCTGTGTCGATGGCGCGATGAGGAAGAGCGACTACCGGCGCTTCAACATCGCGGGCATCGCGCCCGGCGACGACTACGCCGCGCTGCGCCAGGCGCTGACGCGGCGCTACGAGAAACTGGCGAAAGTCGGCGCCGGCGGGACGGCGCCGCCGGACCTCGTATTGATCGACGGCGGCAAGGGCCAGCATGCCGTGGCGCGCGCGGTTTTCGCCGAGCTGGGGCTGGGCGATCTGGCGAGCATCGGCGTGGCCAAGGGCGAGGAGCGCAAGCCCGGACGAGAAACGCTGTTCGTGCATGGCAGGGAGGGTAACGCCAATGAGCCGCTAGAATTGGCCATGGACAATGCCGGCTTCCACCTGATCCAGGAAATCCGCGACGAGGCGCACCGTTTCGCCCTCGTCGGTCACCGGGCGCGGCGGGCGCGGGCGCGCGGGCGCTCGGCGCTGGAAGACGTTCCCGGCATCGGCCCGACCCGCCGGCGCATCCTGCTGGCGCATTTCGGCGGGCTGGAGGGCGTCAAGGCGGCGACGGTCGAAGACCTGTGCCGCGTCTCCGGCATCAGCCGCAAACTGGCCGAGGCCATCCACAGGCAGGTGCGCTGAAGATGGTATTCAACCTGCCCAACGCGCTGACCTGGACGCGCTTCGTCCTGATTCCGCTGGTGATCGGCGCGTATTACCTGCCGCTCACCCCGTCCGAGCAGAATCTGGTCGCCACGCTCGCCTTCGTCATCGCGGCGGCGACCGACTGGTTCGACGGCTGGCTGGCCAGGCGGCTCGGCCAGACCTCCGCTTTCGGCGCCTTCCTCGATCCGGTGGCCGACAAGCTGATCGTGGCGACGGCGCTGGTGGTTCTGGTGCAGCTGGAACGCGCCGACGCCATCGTCGCCGTCATCATCATCGGCCGCGAGATCACGATTTCCGCGCTGCGCGAATGGATGGCCCATCTGGGCGCGGCGAAGAGCGTCGCGGTCTCCTTCGTCGGCAAGCTCAAGACCGCCGCGCAGATGACGGCGATCCCGCTGCTGCTCTACCACGATCCGCTTTTCGGCCTGCCGGTCGCCGCGATCGGCGAGGTGCTGATCTGGCTGGCCGCCGCGCTGACGCTCTGGTCGATGGGCTACTACCTCGGCAAGGCCTGGCCGGAAATCAAAAACCGGGCGTTTTAGCGGGTATCATTCGCCTTTCCCGTCACCGTCGTCGCCATGACCAAATACGTCTTCGTCACGGGGGGTGTCGTGTCCAGCCTGGGCAAGGGCATCGCCGCCGCCAGCCTCGGCGCCATTCTCGAATCGCGCGGCATCAAAGTCACCCATCTCAAGCTCGACCCCTACATCAACGTCGACCCCGGCACCATGTCGCCGTTCCAGCACGGCGAGGTCTTCGTCACCGAGGACGGCGCCGAGACCGATCTCGACCTCGGCCATTACGAGCGCTTCACCAGCGCCAAGATGGGCAAGCGCAACAACTTCACCACCGGCCAGATCTACGAGTCGGTGATCAAGAAGGAGCGGCGCGGCGAATACCTCGGCAAGACCGTGCAGGTGATCCCGCACATCACCGACGAGATCAAGCAATCGATCAAGCGCGGCGCCGAAGGCGCGGAAGTGGCGATCGTCGAGATCGGCGGCACGGTGGGCGACATCGAATCGCTGCCGTTTCTCGAAGCCATCCGCCAGATGGGCATCGAGGAGGGGCGGAGCAACGCCTGCTACATTCACCTGACGCTGGTGCCCTGGATCGCCTCGGCGGGCGAACTGAAGACCAAGCCGACCCAGCACTCGGTCAAGGACCTGCGCGAGATCGGCATCCAGCCCGACATCCTGCTGTGCCGCGCCGACCGGCCGATTCCCGCCGAGGAACGGCGCAAGATCGCGCTGTTCACCAACGTCCAGCCCGAGGCGGTGATTGCCGCCCTCGACGCCGACTCGATCTACAAGATCCCCGGCATGCTGCACGACCAGATGCTCGACGAGATCGTCTGCCACAAGCTCGGCATCCTCGCCAAGGCGGCCAACCTGTCGGTGTGGAAGAGGCTCGTCGATGCGCAGGAGCATCCCGAGCACGAGGTGAACATTGCCTTCGTCGGCAAGTATGTCGATCTGACCGAGTCCTACAAGTCGCTGACCGAGGCCCTCGTGCATGCCGGCATGCACACCAAAGCCAAGGTCAACATCCACTACCTCGACTCCGAGGAGATCGAGAAGCACGGCCCGGCCTCGCTGAAGACCATGGACGCCGTGCTGGTGCCCGGCGGTTTCGGCAAGCGCGGCACCGAGGGCAAGATCGTCGCGATCCGCTACGCGCGCGAGCACCAGATCCCCTACCTGGGCATCTGCCTCGGCATGCAGCTCGCGACCATCGAATTCGCGCGGCACCTGGCCCACCTGGAAGGCGCCAACAGCACCGAGTTCGATGCCGACACGCCGCATCCGGTCGTGGCGCTGATCACCGAGTGGGCTGACCGCGAGGGCCGCGTCGAGAAGCGCAGCGCCGAGTCCGACCTCGGCGGCACGATGCGCCTCGGCGCGCAGAAGTGCCCGGTCAGGGAAGGCACGCTGGCGGCGTCGATCTACGGCAAGGAAGTCAATGAGCGCCACCGCCACCGCTACGAGGTCAACAACGCCTACGTGCCCAGGCTGGAAGCGGCCGGCCTCGTCATCGGCGCACGCACGCCGACCGAGAACCTGCCCGAGATGATGGAGTTGCCGCAATCGATGCACCCGTGGTTCGTCGGCGTGCAGTTCCACCCGGAATTCACCTCCAACCCGCGCACCGGCCATCCGCTGTTCATCGCCTTCGTAAAGTCGGCGCTGGCAAGACGGCAGGGCAAGAAAGAGAAGCAATGAAACTCTGTGGTTTCGAGGTCGGCCTCGACCAGCCGTTCTTCCTGATCGCCGGCCCCTGCGTCGCCGAGTCGGAGCAGCTCTGCCTCGACGTCGCCGGCCGCATGAAGGACATCGCCGGCCGGCTGGGCATTCCCTACCTCTTCAAGGCCTCCTACGACAAGGCGAACCGCAGCTCGTCGCAATCCTTCCGCGGCCATGGCATGGAGGAGGGGTTGCGCATCCTCGCGGAAGTCAAACGCCAGATCGGCGTGCCGGTGCTGACCGACGTGCATGCCGAAGACGAGATCGCCGCGGTCGCCGCCGTCGCGGACGTGCTGCAGACGCCGGCCTTCCTGTGCCGCCAGACCGATTTCATCCAGGCCGTCGCCGCGAGCGGCAAGCCGGTGAACATCAAGAAGGGCCAGTTTCTCGCGCCCGGCGACATGAAACAGGTGGTGGCCAAGGCCAAGGCGGCGAACGGCGGCGCGGACACGATCATGGTCTGCGAACGCGGCGTCAGCTTCGGCTACAACAATCTCGTTTCGGACATGCGTAGCTTGGCGATCATGCGCGAAACCGGCTGCCCGGTGGTCTTCGACGCCACCCACTCGGTGCAGCTGCCGGGCGGGCAGGGCGCCAGTTCCGGCGGCCAGCGCGAGTTCGTGCCGGTGCTGGCGCGCGCGGCGGTGGCCGTCGGCATCGCCGGCCTGTTCATGGAAACGCACCCGCATCCCGAAACCGCGCTGTCCGACGGCCCGAACGCCTGGCCGCTGCCGCAGATGGAAAGACTGCTGGAAACCCTGCTGGAACTCGATGCCGTCATCAAGCGGCAAGGCTTCCAGGGTGGAATGTGACATTTTCGACTTGAAAGGAAGAACCTCCGATGAGTGCCATTGTTGATGTCGTCGCCCGCGAAATTCTCGACTCGCGCGGCAATCCCACCGTCGAAGCCGACGTCCTGCTCGAAAGTGGCGTCATGGGCCGCGCCGCCGTGCCGTCCGGCGCCTCCACCGGCTCGCGCGAGGCGATCGAGCTGCGCGACGGCGACACCGGCCGCTATCTCGGCAAGGGCGTGCTGAAGGCCGTCGAGAACGTCAATACCGAAATCTCCGAAGCCATCATCGGCCTCGACGCCGAGGAGCAGACCTTCATCGACCAGGCGCTGGTCGAGCTCGACGATACCGACAACAAGTCGCGCCTCGGCGCCAACGCCATGCTGGCGGTCTCGATGGCGGTGGCCAAGGCGGCCGCCGAGGAAGCCGGCCTGCCGCTCTACCGCTACTTCGGCGGTTCCGGCCCGATGACCATGCCGGTGCCGCTGATGAACGTCATCAACGGCGGCGCGCATGCCAACAACAACCTCGACATCCAGGAATTCATGATCCTGCCGGTAAGTGCAGGCAGCTTCCGCGAGGCGCTGCGCTGCGGCGCCGAGGTCTTCCACCATCTCAAGAAGCTCGTCGACAAGAAGGGCTATCCGACCACGGTCGGCGACGAGGGCGGCTTCGCGCCGAACGTGGCCGGCAACGACGAGGCGATCGAACTGATCCTCAAGGCCATCGAGGCCGCCGGCTACACGCCCGGCCAGGACGTCGTGCTCGGCCTCGACTGCGCCGCTTCCGAGTTCTTCAAGGACGGCAAGTATATTCTGGGTTCCGAGAAGCTGGAGCTCGATTCCGCCGGCATGGTCGATTACCTCGCCACGCTGGCCGGCAAGTATCCGATCATCAGCATCGAGGACGGCATGGCCGAAGGCGACTGGGAGGGCTGGATTGCCCTCACCGGCAAGCTCGGCAAGAACGTCCAGATCGTCGGCGACGACCTGTTCGTGACCAACCCGAAGATCCTCAGGGAAGGGATCCAGCGGGGCGCCGCCAACGCCATCCTGATCAAGGTGAACCAGATCGGCACGCTGACCGAGACCTTCGCCGCCGTCGAGATGGCCAAGCGCGCCGGCTGGAGCAACGTGATCTCCCACCGTTCGGGCGAGACCGAGGACTCGACCATCGCCGACATCGCCGTCGGCCTCAACGCCGGCCAGATCAAGACGGGCTCGCTCAGCCGTTCCGACCGCATCGCCAAGTACAACCAGCTGCTGCGCATCGAGGAAGACCTGGGCGACACCGTCTTCTATCCCGGCCTCGACACCTTCTACAACATTCGCAAGTAGCGTTTGCGAAGGGCCGCCCCGAGCAAACGCGGAACGCGCCGCCAGGCGCAATCCGCACCAGCCCCACCACGGAGACCCCCGTGATATCGAGCGTAGCGAGCATTCTCGAACCCCCCGCGAGGGGGGCGAAGGGGGGCGGGCTATGAGATGGCCGACCTGGGTGCTGGTCGCCTTGCTGGTTCTGCTGCAGTATCCGCTGTGGTTCGGCAAGGGCGGCCTGCTCCGGGTGGCCGAGCTGGAAGGGCAGCTGGAAGCGCAGCGGGAAACCAACCAGAAACTCGAGACGCGCAACGCCGCGCTCGAGGCCGAAGTGCGCGACCTCAAGGCCGGCTACGAGGCCATCGAGGAGCGCGCCCGCTACGATCTGGGTCTGGTCAAGGAAGGCGAGGTCTTCGTCCAGACGCCGCAGAAGAAGCCCTAGGAAAATCAATTGGCGGCACCGTTCTTCTGTCGGTAAAACTTACAAATCAACAATTTGAAGAATTGAAATATTTCATATCTATTTGATTATATTGTGAATGTATTTTCTGGCAAGAAACATGCTTTGGGATGCCCGTAATCGCAAACAGGGCCGAGTGGCGGTAAGGACTCGGGAGTCGGGCAACCAAAGTAGGCTGGAGGAAACGATGAAAGCACTTCTATCTTTGCGGAGTGGCGTGTTGGCAGGTGCAATCGCATTCGGGTTGTCTGCAACCGGTGCAAGTGCGGCACAGATCTCGCTCGTAAATGGCGGTTTCGAGACCGGTGACCTTACCGGATGGACGACGATTGGGGCGGTGAGCGCTTCCCCGTCGACGACCGTAACAACTTATAACAGCGTGGTTTGGACCGTCAATGCGGCCGGTGGGTTCATGGGACAAATGATCAGTTCTGGCGCGGCGGCCTCGACGATCGAGTCGACGCTCGGTTTGGCGGCGGGAACCCTGAACGCACTGAACACCAACCCCAGTGGCGGCAATCTGACCAACGGTTCCGCGTTGTATCAGTCATTTGCGGGGCTTGCGGGAGACACGATTTCCTTCTGGTGGAACTATGTCGCCACCGACTATGTGCCTTTCAACGATCCTGCCTTTGCGATGCTGATCGGGCCGGCGACGGACGTTGGCGTCCTCGCATCCATTCATGGCCTGGGGGTCGCGGTGGGAACCTCGGGCAATTCGGGCTGGACGTCGGAAACGTTTACGCTGACCCAGGATGGAACATACACCCTGGCATTTGTCACGACGAACGATAAGGATACGGTCCTGAATTCTTACCTGCACATCGATAATGCAGCGGGAACTTGCCAGCCCAACTGTCCGCCCATCAATGGAGTCCCCGAGCCCGCGTCGCTCGCGCTTCTGGGCTTGGGACTTGCCGGCCTGGCCGGGCTGCGTCGTCGCAAGATGAAATGACAACCTGACGCGGTCCGCAGTTCGGATGGCGGCCCGGTGGGCCGCCATTTTTGTTGGTGCGCCCGGCAGGGCGCACTCACTTGGAGGTGAAAGTCCTCTACTCGCCCGGCAAGGGGAAGAGTTAGCTGAACGGCAAGGG
>JAGXSN010000252.1 GCA_018333815.1 Sulfuritalea sp.
CCCGACCGCCGCCGCCGCGCCGGCGCGCATCGAGGACAGCCTCGCCGCCGCGGTGCCGGCCGGCGATCCCCTGCCCTTCCTGTCCGGCCCCGGACTCGAGTGGCTGCGCGAGTTGCGCTTCCAGTGGTGGGCGATCAACAACGCCTGGAACCAGTGGGTGCTTGGCTTCAATCCGGAGCGCCAGCTCGAACTGCTCCGCCGGCTCGGCATGGCCTCGCCCGACTGGCGCCAGATGACCGCCTGGCTCGCCGGGCTGACCGGCCTGGCGCTGCTCGCGCTCGCCGCCGGGCTGCTGTGGCGCCGCCCGCGTCCCGACCCCGCCCAACGGCAATGGCTGCGTCTCACCCGCCGGCTGGAGAAGCGCGGCCTGCCGCGCCGGCCATGGGAAGGCCCGCAGGACTACGCGAATCGCGTGGCGAAGGAATTGCCGGCCGCGGCGGACGATATTCGCGCCATCGCCGCGTTATACGCCGGGCTACGCTACGGCAACGCTTCTCCAAATTCCATTGCGATGCTGCGCCGGCGTGTCGCCGCCTTCGGACCATGAAACACCTCGTTGCCGCCCTGCTCGTTCTGCTGTCGACTTACGGCCATGCCCGCGGCTATGCCGAACGCGAGGATGTGCAGGCCTTCATCGCCGACATGCAGGCCCGTCACGGTTTCGACGGCGAGCAGTTGACTGCGCAGTTCGGCAAGACGCGGCCGATCCCGGCCGTGCTCAAGGCCATCGCGCCGCCGACCGATCCGCGCGTCAAGTCATGGAAAAACTATCGCGCCCGCTTCATCGAGCCGAAGCGCACCGCCGCCGGCCTGGCCTTCTGGCAGCGTCACGCCGGAACCCTGGCAAAAGCGGAAGCCCTGACCGGCGTGCCGGCCGAGATCGTCGTGGCCATCATCGGCATCGAAACCTTCTACGGCAGGCACCTCGGCCGCTTCGACAGCTTTGCCGCGCTGGCCACGCTGGCCTTCGACTATCCGCCGCGCGCTCCGCTGTTCCGCCGCGAGCTCGAGTCCCTGCTGCTGCTCGCGCGCGAGGAGAACCGCCCGCCCGACAGCTACCGCGGTTCTTTCGCCGGCGCCATCGGCCTGCCGCAATTCCTGCCGTCCAGCATCCGCGCCTATGCGGTCGACTTCGACGGCGACGGCCGCATCGACCTGACCGGCAGCCCGGAGGACGCCATCGGCAGCGCCACGAATTTTCTCAAGGTTCACGGCTGGGAAACCGGCGGGCCGGTCGCGGTGAAAGTCGGGGTTGGCGGGACGGCACATGAGGCCCTGATCGCCGCAGGCATCCTGCCCCGGCAGCGTCCGCAGGAAATGCGCGAACTCGGAATCGACATCCCTGCCGACGCGCCCGACGCTCCCGCGGCGCTGATCGACCTGGTCACGCCGGATGCGCCGACCGAATACTGGCTCGGCTACCAGAACTTCTACGTGATCACGCGCTACAACCGCAGCAGCTTCTACGCGATGGCGGTGTGGCACTTCGCGCAGGCGCTGAAGGGGCTACGCCTACAACAATGACCGCACGCCGACCCCGTCGCGCGCGAGGCGCTGGCGCAGGCGCGTCAGGGCTTCCACCTGCAGCTGGCGCACGCGCTCGCGCGTGACGCCGAGTTCCCGCGCCAGGGTTTCCAGCGTCGCCACCTCGCGGCCGTTGAGCCCATAGCGCGTTTCGACGACGTGACGATGGCGGTCGGACAATTCGCCGACCCAGGCGTCGACGCACCGCACGATCTCGTCGCGCTCGATGGCGGCTGCGGGGTCGATGGCGCGCTCGTCGGCGATCGCATCGCCCACGGTCAGGTCCGGATCGACGTCGAGCGGCGCGTCGAGCGAGGCGGTGCGCTCGTTGAGCAGCAGCAGCCGGCGGATTTCTTCCACCGGCTTGTGCAGCAGCCTGGCCACCTTCTCGATCACCGGCGTCGGCTCCGCGTCGGCCCGCTCCATGTCCGCGCCGAGCCGGCGCAGGGCATGCAGCACGGTGTTGAGCTCCTTGACCACGTGCACCGGCAGGCGCACGGTGCGCGCCTGGTTCATGATCGCGCGCTCGATGTTCTGGCGCACCCACCAGGTCGCGTAGGTGGAGAAGCGGAAGCCGCGCTCGGGATCGAATTTCTCCAGCGCGTGGATCAGGCCGAGGTTGCCTTCCTCGATCAGGTCGTCGAGCGGCACGCCGCGATGCTGGTAACGTTTGGCGATGCTGACGACGAGGCGCAGGTTGGCCTCGATCATCTTCTGCCGCGCGGCGAAGTCGCCGGCCCGCACGGCGCGCGTCAGCGCGAGTTCCTCGGCGGGCTTGAGCAGCGGCGTGGCGCCGATCTCGTTGAGGTAAAGCTGGGTGACGTCGTCGAGGAAGCCGTCCGCGCCGGCGCCGACGCGGGCATCCTCCCCGCGCTCGGGCTCGTCCGCCGATCCGGGCGGTAATTCGCCGGCGTCGATGTCCTTGTCGTCCATCAGCGCGGCGGCAGGAACCGGAGGGGGTCGAGCGGCTTGCCCTTATGCCGCAGTTCGAAATGCAGCTTGGGCCGGTCGGCTTCGGAATTGCCCAGGTCGGCGATGCGCTGGCCGCGCCGCACCGTCTGGCCCTCTCTGACCAGGATGCGGCTGAGATGCGCATAGACGGTGATGTAGGCATCGTCGTGCTGCAGCACGGCGAGATTGCCATGCTTGGGATAGGCGCCAACGAAGATCACCCGACCCGGCGCGGCGGCGAGCACCGGATCGCCCATATTGCCGTCGATGTCGATGCCGAGATTGACGTTTTCCGTTCCGGCCCGGCCGCCGGAAAAACTCGCCAGCAGCCTGCCGTTCGCCGGCCAGCCCCAGTCGATGCCGGTCGCGGTCTCCAGCGCGACGGCGGGCGCGGCGGGCGCAGGCGCGGCGGCGGGCGCGGCCGGTTGCACCGCGGCCGGCGTCTCGCCGCGCAGACGCGCGAGATTTTCCTCGGAATAGGGCAGTTTGCCGCCCTTGGGCGCGCGCTTGAGAGTTTCGCTGTTGCCGGATGGCGCCGGCGGCGCC
>JAGXSN010000253.1 GCA_018333815.1 Sulfuritalea sp.
CGGCGCGCATGCAGTCCGTATAATCGGCCGCACCAACCCCGCGGACCCGCCCCGCCATGAGCCCTGCCCACCTGTTCGTTGCCGCCGCCGAATCGCCCGCCGGAACGCCGGCATTCCGGTGCGGCGTGCGGTGCGGCGTGCAGATGCTGGCGCGCCGCTGCGGCGGGCGGCCGACCACGGCGGGGCAGGTCGGAATCTGCAGAAGCCGTCTCGACGATGTCGCGCGCGGCCCCGGATGCAAGGCCGAGGCGCACGGAGCAAGCCATGCGTGACCTGCTCGTCGTCGGCATCGTGCTCGTCGGAGCCATCTGGGCGCTGCGTCACCCGTGGATCGGGGTCATGCTGTGGACCTGGATCTCGATCATGAATCCCCACCGCTACACCTGGAGCTTCGCCTACGACGCGCCGGTCGCGGCGATCGCCGCCGTGGCCACGCTGCTGGGGCTGCTGTTCACCAAGGAGCGCCAGTCGCCGTTCCAGGGCGCGCCCACCGTCATCCTGTTCCTGTTCGCCCTCTGGGTGACGATATCCTGGCTGATGGGCGTCGATGTGGCGGGCGACTACGCCCAGTGGGACAAGGTCATGAAGATCTACCTGATGACCTTCGTCGCCCTGGTCCTGCTCAACCACAAGCAGAAGATCATCGCCTTCGCCTGGGTGACGGCCGGCTCGCTTGCCATCCTCGGCGCCAACGGCGGCGTGTTCACCCTCCTGACGGGCGGAAATTACCGCGTCTGGGGGCCGGATTTCTCTTTCATCGCCGACAACAACCACATGGCGCTGGCGCTGATCATGACGATCCCGCTGCTGCATTTCCTGCAGTTGCAGTTGTCGCGGGCCTGGCTGCGCCACGGCATGACCGTCGTCATGCTGCTGTGCGCCGCGGCGGCGATCGGCACTCATTCGCGCGGGGGATTCCTGGCGATCATCGCCATGACGGTGTTCCTGTGGTGGCGCAGTCGGCACAAGATTCTGATCGGCATGGCAATCCTGTTCGCCGTGCTGGTGTTTCTGCCGTTCATGCCCGAGGCTTGGTGGGAGCGCATGCGCACCATCGACGACTATGCCGAAGACCCTTCGGCCATGGGGCGCATCAATGCCTGGATCGTCGCCTGGGAAGTGGCCAAGGACAACTTCTTCGGCGCCGGCATGTCCTATCAGCACCAGATGTTTTTCTCGCTGTATGGCGTGCATGAGACGGTCGTGCGCGCGGCGCACAGCATCTACTTCCAGATCCTCGGCAATCACGGCTTCGTCGGCCTGCTGCTTTATCTGCTGCTGTGGATCGTCACCTATCGCTACGCCGGCTGGCTCAGGAAGAACGGCAGGAAGAACCCCGAAACCCGGTGGGCCAGCGATCTCGGGGCGATGGTGCAGGTCAGTCTGGTCGGTTTCGCCGTGGGCGGCGCGTTCCTGTCGATGTCGTATTTCGACCTGCCCTACAACATGATGGTGATGGTGGTGCTGGCGCGCCGCTGGGTGGAAAGCCGCGCCTGGGAGCGGGAAGCGAATATCGACCTTCTGGGAATGATCGGCTTGCGGCGCAAGCCTGCGGCGAAGGCGACGACCGCATGATCGAGAAACTGCCCTTCCTCGCCTGGCCGCGCCGCCAGACCCTGACGACGCTGATCTTCCACCGCGTGTTGCCTGCGGTCGACCCGCTGCGCCCGGGAGAACCCGACCCCGCGCGCTTCGAACGGCTGATGTCTTTCCTGGCGGAGAACTTCGCCGTCCTGCCCCTGCCCGAAGCCGTCGAGCGGCTGGCGCGAGGCGCCCTGCCGCGCCGCGCCTGCTGCATCACCTTCGACGACGGCTATGCCGACAACCTGACCGTGGCGTTGCCGATCCTGGAAAAATATCGGCTGCCCGCCACGGTTTTCGTCGCCACGGGCTATCTGGATGGCGGGCGCATGTTCAACGATGCGGTGATCGACGCCATCGCCCGGACGCGGGG
This sequence comes from Sulfuritalea sp., assembly GCA_018333815.1. Classification (GTDB taxonomy): domain Bacteria; phylum Pseudomonadota; class Gammaproteobacteria; order Burkholderiales; family Rhodocyclaceae; genus Sulfuricystis. Next base: position 1,955 of record JAGXSN010000253.1, read on the forward strand.
AAATGCGCTCGATCTGCGCGAACTCGATCTGGGCGTGCATCCGCTCGGGACGGTCGAAGCGAAGCTTGCCGCGATCTCCGCCCTGCTCGACCGCATCAAGTTCAGCCCGCCCGCCTTGCGCGACGAGCAGGTGAGCGCAATCGTCGCCGCCACCGCCTGCGGCCCCTTGGCCGCGGACATCATGCTGACGACGGCGCAGCTGAAAGAACTGGCCGGGCGCGGCGTCGAGATCGGCGGGCACACGGTTTCCCATGCCATTCTGACCGCGCTGGACGACGGCGAGGCTTTTGCCGAAATCACGCAGGGCAAGCGACGGCTCGAAGCGATCATCGGCAGGCCGGTAAGCTCGTTTGCCTACCCGAACGGCAAGCCGGGCCGGGACTACGCCCCGCGCCACGTGCCGATGGCGCAGGCGGCCGGCTTCGCGCGGGCGGTGAGCACGGCGCACGGCGTCGGCACGGCGGGCTGCGACATATTCCAGTTGCCCAGATTCACGCCGTGGGGCCGTGCGCCGCTGGCGTGGGCGACAAGATTGCAGAGAAACGCCCGGGGAGGGTAGAACGATGGCAGCGCGCCAAGCCGATGAAAGGAAAGTTCTTGTCGTCGTGGGAATGCACCGCAGCGGCACCTCAGCCACCACCGGCGCACTGCGGTGTCTGGGAGTGAGTCTGGGCGACCGTCTTTATGCCGGGCACCGGGGCATCAACGACAAGGGCTACTTCGAGCATAGCGACATCGCCGACACCAACGACGAGGTCCTGTGGCAAACGGAGGCCGGCATGAGTATTAGTGCTCACACGGTGAGCCACCCGATCCTGGTCCGGCATCCCGATGCCGCAGCGCGTCAGGAGATTGCAGACAGCCGGTAACCGTCCGGCCGCTAACACCTGCCGAAGCGATCTGATGACTGGGAGAATCAGCGCGGCTGCCAGGCGTCTGGCAGGAGGGCGTCGAGGTCGTGAGCGTTTGCCGAAGGCAGGCGGGTCAGCACATCGCGCAGGTATGCGTAGGGATTGAGACCGTGGAACTTGGCCGACTCGATGAAGGACAGCGCGATGGCGGCGGCCTCGCCGCCGCTTCCAGTATTCCAGCGCATCGCGTGACAGGCCACGCTGTTTCGCCCAAGCCGACAACGATTCACCGCTTTGCCGCCACGCCTCGATTTCTTCCAACCACCACCGCCGATCCGCTTCCCTCGCCTTCGTCATCGCTTCCTCCTTGCAGGTCAATTCGTGCCGCAAGAATGCCCGGGCGTCTCATGCAGGGAAAAATGCCGTCGGCCGGACGGTTACGACAGCCGCGACTTTCTCGAAGAATTGCTGAAGGAGCCCGTCCCGTTGTTCGCCTATCCGAATGGCAAACTGGGTCGCAACTACCTGCCCAAGCATGTGGAGATGGCGCGCGAGTTGGGTTTCACTGCAGCGGTATCGACCAATTGGGGTGTCAGTTTGGCTGGCTGCGATCTATATCAGCTGCCGCGTTTCACGCCGTGGGATGGCAGCAAGGGACGCTTCGCCATGCGGTGTTGGGGCAGCCTGCGTCGTCCGAACGGTGCTGCTGCATGATCGGATTGTGGCAGCGCTTCTCGTGATCGATATTGGCAACGGGGATTACCGCTTCAGATGTATGCCGCAACGCCTCAGCAGAGAAAGAACCCAGTAAATCCAGGCCTTGGGTCGGGAACGCACATGGCTGATGGCCTCACGGAAGGCTTTCCTGGCGATGCCAACATCGCCCCGCGCGTAATGAATCAGGCCGTGACTGAAGCAGATGCGATATAGCCGGTCGGCCAACCGTTCGTCCGCTACCCGGTTGCCATCTGGGCCGACGGGGCCGTACTTGGCCAGCATGCTCAAGAGAACCCGATGTTCGTTATTGATGTCTCGCGGGGTGAAGGTCGTACTTTGCGAGTGGATGCGATAGCAGGCCAAGTCGCGATTAAGCTTGGTCACCTGGGTGACTCTCGATATGCGCAGCCAGTATTCGTAGTCCTCGCCCGTTCGCAATTGTTCGTTAAATAACCCCACCGTTTCGATGACTGACTTTCGCAGCATCACGGTGATGGTGCAGACGACGCAGTCGCAGAGCAATTCGCCATAGATCCAGCCAGAATGTTCTTTGACGATGGGGTCGTCATCGGGCGTGGTTGAAGGGGTAGGCGGTGGTCCAAAATTGCCATCGGGGCCGGGTTTCCAGAGCAGGAAATTGCTGGTGACCATACCGATTTCCGGATGCGCCAACAAATAGCCCACCTGCGCCGTCAGCTTTCCAGGTAGCCAGATGTCGTCTGCATCGAGAAAGGCAATGAACTCGCCCCGTGCGGCTACGAGACCGCGATTGCGTGCTGCCGCCGCACCGGCATTTGCCTGTTGCAACACCTGTACCTGTCCGCCGTAGGCACCGACCACAGCAAGCGTGCCATCCGTCGACCCGTCGTCTACGACGATCACTTCGATGTGTGCGTAATTCTGGTCGAGTACTGAAGCGATCGCCTCCCCAATGTAAGGCGCGACGTTGTAGGCGGGGATAATCACCGAGACGAGCGGCCACGGTCCCGCTCTGGTTGGCAGGTCGGAATCGGCGCGGTTGGGCTGGTTGATCGGCATCATGGGGAATCCAGCTTATCTGATTTGTCTGAGCTTGAACGCCAATTCCATACGCTAATCTTCACTACTGTCCGGTAGATTTCAGAACAGAATCAGCTGGTTGCTGTCGGGCGCCTCTGGATCGTGCAGTATGGCATTGGCAACCAGTTGATCCAACGTGATTTTCTCGAAGATATTGGTCTCGACGAGATGCAGAAAAATCTGTGGCGACACGGGCAGGCGGTGATGCCTGATGGCGATGAGCACCAGCAGATAGGTGCACACCGCGGTCCAGATTTGCGCCTTGACGGCGTTGATCGAATTGCCGAAGAAGTG
>JAGXSN010000254.1 GCA_018333815.1 Sulfuritalea sp.
CGGCGCCGGGCCGCTGCAGACGATCAGGGCCGGCAGGTCTTGACCGCTTGTCGCGGCGATGCGGTTCAGCCAGACCAGGGCGCGCTCCACGCCGGCTGCGCCGTCGGGAACGTCGAGCACGACGAAACGCGGCAAGGTCGTGGCCAGGCCTGCCGCAGGAATGCCGGCGACGCGCTCGATGGCAAAACCCCAGCTCTCGATCCGCCGGGCGAGCTCTTCCGTTTCGGCGCGGGGCGGCCCGACCAGCAGGATGGGCTGGAGTTCGGGCGTCGCCCTGCAGTCTTCCGCCGCGGCGCCCGCGCCGGCCGGCTCCGCCAGCGGGACGGCCAGTGCGAAACGCGAACCGTGACCGACGCGGGAACACAGCGACAGCGGGTGGCCGAGCAGCAGCGCCGACTTGCGGACGATGGCCAGACCCAGCCCCAGTCCCTTTTCCGCATCGCGTTCCGGATTGTCGAGCTGCACCAGTTCGTCGAAGATCGACTCCTGCGCTTCGGGCGGAATGCCGGGGCCGGTGTCCCAGACCTCGATGCGCGCCTGCCGCACGCCACGCCGGCAAGCGACGAGGATACCGCCTGCGCGCGTGTGTTTGACCGCGTTGCCGACCAGGTTGATGAGGATGCGGTGCAGCAGCGCCGGATCGGTTGTCAGCCAGCAGTCCTGGACCCGGCTGCGCAGGCGCAGGCGCTTTTCGGCAGCCAGCGAAACGAAGCTCTCGACGACCTGTCCGATCGCCTGGGCCGCGCGCACCGGCCGCGGTTCGACGCGCACCACCTGGCCGTCCAGGCGCGAGTAGTCGAGCAGGGCGCCGAGCAGTTCCTGAAGATTGACCACGGTTTGCGCCAGCTGCCGCAGTTTGGGCTGCAGATCGGGGGCGACCTCCTCGCGCTGCAGGCGGGCGACAAACAGGCCAAGCGCCTGGGCGGGCTGACGCAGGTCGTGGCTGGCGGCCGCGAAGAAGCGGCTGCGGGCGCGGGCGGCAAGATCGGCTTCGTCGCGTTCGTGACGCAAGGTGGCGGTGGCCTCGATGATGCGCTCCGCCAGCTGCTCCTGCGTCTGGCCGACTGCGGCGGCCATGCTGTTGATGCCCGCCGCCAGCTTGCCGAGCTCGTCATTACCGATTGCTCCGACCCGCATATCGTGCCGGCCGCGGCCGATGCCTTCCACCACGCGCCCGATTTCGGTGAAGGTGCGCATCAGTCCGCGCGAAAAAGCGAAAGCCAGGAACACGGCGAGCAGCAGTGTGGCCGCCGAGATGCCCGCTGCCTTGAGGATGTATTCCCGCGTCTGGTCGCGCAGCGACCGGGTCGATGCCTGCAGCAGCAGACTCCCCAGCGGCGGCGGTTCCCGCTGCTCGGTTTGGGCGTGAAAATCGGTGTCGGCCAGCTGGTTGGCGCGGATCGGCAGCCTGCGCCAGTGTTCGATCGCACTGCGCGGGCCGGGCGCATCGAAGCCGACCAGAACGCGTTCCGGAGGGGGCAGCTGGTCGGGAGGCAGGGTGCTGGCCAGCACCCTGCCCTGTGCGTCGAGAAACGCGGCGGCCACCACGTCGGGCTCGCGCTTGGCCGCCTGGAGCAGGTTTTCGAGAGCCTCGAGGTTGCCGGCGAACAGGGAGTATTCCGCCAGCGCGGCCAGCTGGCCGGCGACGGCGGCGAGACGGCGATGCTGCTCGGCCTCTGCCTGGCTGATTTGCCCGGCGATCAGCAGGCCGGTGACGAGGATGGCGACCCCGGTCGCCGGCGCGAGCGCGGCGAGCAGGATGCGGGCGCGGATTCCGGGCAATCTCATCGGCCCGGAACAAAAAGGGGCGGCGTCGAGCCCCCCCTCCCCGCAAGCTCTATGCCGAGTCGTTCAATGAAGACCGGCGATGTAATCGGCGACGGCGCGTATTTCGGCATCGGTCATCTTGACCGCGATCATTTGCATCATCTTGTTTTGATCGTTGCTGCGCTCGCTGTTGCGGAAGGCCTTGAGCTGCGCTTCCGTGTATTCCTGGAACTGGCCGGCGAGGCGCGGATATTGCGCCGGAATGCCTGCGCCGGCCGGGCCGTGACAGCCGGCGCAGGCCGGCAGGCCTTTCTTGGCGTCGCCGGCGCGGTAGAGTTTCTTGCCGAGCGCCAGCGTTTCACGATTCCTCGCCTCGCCGCCGGTCTGTTTCTGAATCGAGTAGTAGGCGGCGAGATCTTTCATCTGCTCGGCGGTGTAGGGGGCGATCATGCCGTTCATGATCGCATTGACGCGCTCGGCCTTGCCATCGGGACCGGCCTTGAAGTCCCGCATCTGCTTGAGGAGGTAGGCGGCGTGCTGCCCGGCCAGTTTCGGGTTTGCCGCAGTCGGGCTGTTGCCGTCCGGGCCATGGCAGGCGATGCAGACCGTCATGGCGATTTCCTTGCCCCGGGCCGCGTCACCTTGGGGGTGAAGGACGGGCGCCTTCGGCGCGCCGGCGGCATGGGCATGCGGCGCCAGCGCGCATACCGCGAGGGAAAGCATCAAGTTGAACGAAAGACGGGACATCGTGCGGCTCCTCGGAGAACTTCACAATTTGCAAACGAGGTATTCTATAACAGCCTGTTTTCTTATGGACGCGCCGTTTTCCCGCCGATGTCATACCTGCCAGACAACCTGTTTCGCCATGCCGTTTTCGAGATTTCGGTCGCCGACCCCACGACCCTGCCGCAGGCCGGCGGCGCCGAGATCGCTTTCGCCGGCCGCTCGAATGCCGGCAAGTCCTCGGCGATCAACGCCCTGGCCGGCCACACCCGCCTGGCCTATGTGTCCAAAACGCCGGGGCGCACCCAACTGATCAACCTGTTTCGTCTGAGGTGCGGTGCGGCCCTGGTCGATCTGCCCGGTTACGGCTACGCCGAGGTTCCGGCAGCCGTGCGGCAGAAATGGCAGGGCCTGCTCGAACATTACCTGACCAGCCGCGCCGCCCTGGTCGGGCTGGTTCTGATCATGGACGCGCGCCGGCCGTTTACCGATCTCGATCGCCAGATGATCGTCTGGTTCGGCGCGACCGGAAAGCCGATCCACTGCTTGCTGACCAAGGCCGACAAACTGACGCGGCGAGAGCAGGCCGAGGCCCTGGCGGACGCACGCCGTCGCGCCCGCGCCGATTTCCCCGAAGCGCCGATGACGATCCAGCTCTTTTCGAGCCTGAAGAAGACCGGCATGGGGGAAACCGAGCAGGTCATCGGAGCATGGTTCGGCACAAAAGAAAAGACCCTTGGCCAAAGGGGAGAAAGCCAAGGGTCCAATACCCCGACGGGCGCCGGGGCACCCGCTCAGGGAGGAAGAGCGGGGGATGATTCATCACCATCCGGTTACTAGGATAAGTAGCGCGTAAAAAAGTTCAAGTATTTTTGCGAGATCTAACACCATGATTACAAAAGGCGTATTTCCCAGTACGCGCATGCGCCGCATGCGCCGCGACGATTTTTCCCGCCGCCTGATGCGCGAGTCGGCGCTGACGCCGGCCGATTTTATCTACCCGGTGTTCGTGCTGGAAGGCAAGAAGAAGGTCGAGCAGGTCGCCTCGATGCCCGGCGTGCAGCGCATGACGCTCGACCGCCTGCTGCCGGTGGCCGAAAAGGCTTTGAAGCTCGGCATCCCCGCCATCGCCCTGTTTCCGGTGATCGACGCGGCGAAGAAGAGCGAGGATGCCCGCGAGGCATGGAACCCGAAGGGATTGGTGCCGACCGTCGTGGCGAAGCTGAAAAGGGAGTTTCCCGAACTCGGCGTGATCACCGACGTGGCGCTCGATCCCTATACCAGCCACGGTCAGGACGGCCTGATCGACCCGGCCGATCCGCGCGGCTACGTGATGAACGACGAGACCATCGAGGCGCTGATGAAGCAGGCGCTCAGCCACGCCCATGCCGGCGCGGACGTGGTGGCGCCCTCGGACATGATGGACGGCCGCATCGGCGCGATCCGCGCGGCGCTGGATGACGAAAAGATGATTTACACGCGCATCCTCGCCTATTCGGCGAAGTATGCGTCGAGCTTCTACGGCCCCTTCCGCGACGCGGTCGGCTCGGCGGGCAATCTCGGCAAGGGCAACAAGTACACCTACCAGATGGATCCGGCCAACACCGACGAGGCGCTGCGCGAAGTCGCGCTCGATCTCGAAGAAGGCGCCGACATGGTGATGGTCAAGCCGGGCATGCCCTACCTCGACATCGTGCGGCGGGTGAAGGACGAATTCGGCGTGCCGACCTATGCCTACCAGGTGAGCGGCGAGTATGCGATGCTCAAGGCCGCCGCCCAGAACGGCTGGCTCGACCACGACGCGGTGATGATGGAGGCGCTGCTGTGCTTCAAGCGCGCCGGCGCCGACGGCGTCCTGACGTATTTCGCCTTGGATGCAGCGGAGTTGTTAGCGGGCAAGTAGGGGAAACTGGACGGCCCAGCGCGCCAGCGGGTCGTCCTGAAAGCCGCTCTTGACGAAGCGCTGCAGCCGGCCAAGCAGGTGGCAGACCAGCAGGTCGGCATGCGCCGCGCAATCATGCTCCGCCGGCAGCGCGTTTTGCGCGACGGCGATCTTCAGGGCCTGTTTCAGCGAGGCTTCGAGCCGTTCGAACAGCTGGGTGATGCGCGCCTGCAGACGCGGGTGTTCATGCACGAGCGCGTCGCCGACCATCACGCGGGCCAGGCCGCGGTTCTTGCCGGCGAAACGCAGGCTCGCGGCGAGCATCAGCTCGGCCTGTTTCATCCCGTTCGGTTCCTCGGCGACGATCTGGCCGATCACGGAAAAGATCGCGTTTTCGATGAACTCGATCAGGCCCTCGAACATGCGCGCCTTGCTCGGGAAATGGCGGTAGAGCGCGGCCTCGGAAACCTCGAGCCGGGCGGCGATGGCGGCGGTGGTGATCTTCTCGCCGGCCGGGTTTTCCAGCATCGCGGCGATGGTCTGGAGGATCTGCAGCTTGCGGTCGCCGTGCGGGGGGATCGGCTTCATTTCGATTTGATCAGCGTGCCGACGCCTTCGTCCGTCAGGATTTCGAGCAGCAGCGCGTGTTCGACACGACCGTCGATGATGTGCACGCTTTTCACGCCGCTCCTGGCCGCGTCGAGCGCCGAGCCGATCTTCGGCAGCATGCCGCCGGAGAGCGTGCCGTCCGCCACCATCGCGTCGATGTCCTTGGGCGTGATGCCGGTGAGCAGCTTGCCGGCCCGGTCGAGCACGCCCGGCGTGTTGGTCAGCAGCACGAGTTTCTCGGCCTGCAGCACCTCGGCGATCTTGCCGGCGACGACGTCGGCGTTGATGTTGTAAGTCTCGCCCCGCGGGCCGACGCCGATCGGCGCGATCACCGGGATGAAGTCGCCGGAATCGAGAAAGCCGATGATCGACGGGTCGATGGCGGTGATCTCGCCGACCGAGCCGATGTCGATCATCTGTTCCGGATGGTCCTTGTCGGGCAGCAGCAGCTTCTTGGCGCGGATGAAGTTGCCGTCCTGGCCGGTGAGGCCGACGGCCTTGCCGCCTGCCATGTTGATGAGATTGACGATTTCCTTGTTGACCTGGCCGCCGAGCACCATCTCGACGATGTCCATGGTCTCCTCGTCGGTGACGCGCATGCCCTGGATGAAGGTGCCCTGCTTGCCGACGCGCTTGAGCAGATCCTCGATCTGCGGGCCGCCGCCATGGACGACCACCGGATTCATGCCGACCAGCTTGAGCAGGACCACGTCGCGCGCGAAGCCGTCCTTAAGGGACGGCTCGGTCATGGCGTTGCCGCCATACTTGATGACGATGGTCTTGTCGAAGAAGCGCTTGATGTAAGGCAGCGCTTCGCCAAGAATCTTGGCTTTGGTGGCGGCGGGCAGGGCGTCGGCGGTCATCGGCTCACGGCAGGGAGGAAGGGATGGCGGCGATTTTACCGCCGCCATCCGCCTTTCTGCCGTCCCGCCGGCGCCGATCGTTCCGCTTCAGTCGATCGCGAGGCGCCGGGATTGGGCGACGGCCTTCTTCGGCAGCGTCAGTTCGAGGACGCC
>JAGXSN010000255.1 GCA_018333815.1 Sulfuritalea sp.
CAGAAGTTGTTCAATGCGTTCCCACTGGTCGTCGCGCAACATCTTTCGGTCCATTCTGACTCCGCCCAAAAGTCAGGATATGACCATAATTCAACCCCTGTGAACAGCCCCTCGCTATCCCATTGACCGTGAACGATTTCTTTCGCCTCGTTTGCGTATGGCATATCAGGATTCATTCAATTGAGAACAGCCCCTAGCGCTCGTCGCCCGCCGTAGGCGCCTCATCGGGCACTTTATCGAGAATGGCGCGCAGGTCGTCCAGGTTTCCCCGGGCCGCGCGTTCGCTGAAAAAGCTGGCGGTTTCAAGGGCGGAAACCTTTTCCGCGACGGCCAGCGCGATGAACTGGTTCAGCGAGGTGTTGTCGCGCTGGGCGAGCATGCGGGCGCGTTCGTGCAGGGAGTCGGGCAGACGCAGGGCAAGTTGGCTCATGGTGTTTTCTCCATCAGGGCAAGGCATGCGGCCGGCAACAGCAGGCGCAGGCGGAAATTGTCGGCGGCGGGCTGGAAGTCGCGCTGGTTGAAGGTGACGAGCGCATCGGCGCCGGCATTCAGGGCGGTCTCCAGGACCATTTCATCCTTGGGGTCGCGCAATTGCGGCCGCCAGAGGTAACTCATGCTGACCGGTTCGACCAGGATGGCGAGCGCATCCAGAAATCTATCGATCTCGACGTCGGACAAGCCGTGCATGCGCTGGATTTCCGGGCGCTTGAGCACGCTTTCATATTCCAGCCACAGCGCCGGCGCCGCCAGTATCCGCAAGCGGCGTGCCAGGACATGGCGGAGCAGACCGTGGGATGCGCCGCGTCGGCTGCTCAAACCGGCAACAAGAATATTGGTGTCCAGAACGACTCGCATGATATTGCCAATGATGCTACCGGAGATATCGTGCGTCAAGCATTCCCCGGTGCGGCGCTCTCCCTCTGAGGGACGGCTACCCGCCGTCCCACCAGCGCCGACTTTGGCGCAATGGGGCAAATCGGGCGGTCCCGCTCCCAAGCCATCGGGGCAGACCACGGTTTGCTACGGTAATACCGTCCTCCTGGCCGCAGGTGGTCGGTGTTTGGCCCGGTTCCGGAGAAACTGATGTGGCGCATTGAACCGGTTCGCTTTCGTGGTTCGACGGCAGGTCGCCTGTCTATCGCGGCGCGCATCGCCGCCGCCGTATTCGGCGGCTATGCGCTCGCGCACACGCTGTCCATCGCCCTGGCCGCCGCGCTGCCGGTGGCCACGCTGTTCGCGATTCAGGGGAGCTTTCTTGCCTACGTGGCCGCTGTGCTGTGGGCCTTCGCGGCCCGCAGCGCGTTGGCTGCATGGCTGGGCTTGTTGCTGCCGGCGGGGCTGGCCGGGCTGGCGGCGTGGGGGCTGGCATGAGCGCCCGCGAATCAGGGGTTCCGCCCGGCCGACTCGCCTACCCTCGCCAGGATTGCATCGATGACATCGGCGCCGATGAAGTATCCGTTCGCGCGCATTTCGCTCAGGATGGGGCCGGCCAAGGGGATCAGGCCTTGCCGCTTTGCCAGACCGACCACCGCCGCCACGCCCATGACGGCAAAGCCGCGCGCGCTCGCCTCGGCGCGGCCTGCCCGGTCATCCATGATCAGCAGGGGCATTGGAAACGTTTCCGCCAGCAGCATGGCGCTGGCCTCGCCTTCATCCACGCCAGGGAAACGAGGATGCCATGGCGCGAGGTCGATGGCGTGACAGCGCAGCCAACCGTCTTGCAGCGCGGCGGCGATGGCGTCCTGGCCGGGAAAACCGCTGCCGTCGAGCACTTCGGCGCGAATCTGCCCGGTGATTTCCACCGCGCCGAACAGGCCCCGCAACAGGTGCAACCGACCCACGCGGGAAAGCGCGATCAGCGGACCCGCGTCCGCGATGACGACGCGGGTCAGATCTTCGACGCCCGCCATTGGGCGCCGCTTTCCATTTCTTGCACGGCCTCGGCGGGGGAGCCGCCATACAGCGGGATGCCCATGCCGGAAAGCAGGCTCAGCATGTCGGCCAGCGGCACCTGCGCCACCTTGGCCGCCGTGGCGACCGAGATGTCTCCGCTACGAAACAGCGATACGGCCAACGCACTGCGCACATGCGGCAGATCCGCGATGCCCAGTTGCTCGATGCCGACCAGCACGGCATCCGGCGTATCCCGGTTCATCACGATGACGAGGTCGTTCTTGGCCTCGCGCAAGGCCACAGAGGGATTGCTTTTGAGCTGGCGAACGTTGACGGAATGCATGCTTGTTCTCCCTTTGCGTAGGAACATCGTTCACTATAGGCCAGATTGTGGGGGAAGGCGATGAAAGATCACTTCCGCCAATCCATGGCCTGGCTGCATACCTGGGTCGGGTTGCTGCTCGGCTGGGTGCTGTACTTCATGTTCGTCACCGGCACGGCGGGCTATCTGGACACCGAGATCGACCGCTGGATGCAGCCGGAGTTGCCGGTGAGCCGGTTTTCGGTGCCCGCCGAGCAGGTCACGCTAGCCTCGCTCGCCTATCTCGAGACGCATGCGCCGAATGCCGAGCGGTGGTTCATCAACCTGCCGCTCAACCGCAACAATCCCTACCCGCGCGTGTCCTGGAACGGCGCCAAGGGCGCGGGAATCGCCGCGAAAGGGAATCTTCAATTCGATCCGGCCGCCGGCGCGGCGCTGGCCGGCCGTGATACCGCCGGCGGCCAGACGCTGTACCGCATGCACTGGAAGCTGCACTACCTGCCGAGCGTGGTCAGTGACTGGCTGGTCGGCGTCGCCACCATGTTCATGCTGATCGCGCTGGTCACCGGCGTCATCGTGCACAAGAAGATCTTCGCCGATTTCTTCACCTTCCGTCCCGGCAAGGGCCAGCGCTCGTGGCTGGATGCGCACAACGTGGTCAGCGTGTTTTCGCTGCCGTTCCAGTTGATGATCACCTGGTCCGGGCTGATCTTCATGATGTTCATCTACATGCCGCTGATTGTTGCCGCCTGGTACGGGCCGGGCGAGGACAATCGCAAGGTATTTCTCGCCGAAATGGCCGATACGCCCGCGCTGGCCGAAGCGAGCGGTCAGCCGGCGCCGCTGGTGGCGCCGGACGGGGTGATGGCCGAGGCGCGGCGCCACTGGAATGGCGCGCCGATTGCCGCGCTGGACATCCGCCACCCGAACGACGCCCATGCGCGCATCCTCGTGCGCGGCGATTTCGTCGCCGGGCCGTTGCGCGCCGCCGATCTGCTGGTGTTCGACGGCGTCACCGGCGCGCTGCTGGCCGAACAGCGGGCGCGGCATTCGAATGCCAAGGCCTTGCGCGACGTGATGCTCGGCCTGCACGAAGGCCTGTTCGCCGGCCCGGTGTTGCGCGCGCTGTATGTGTTCTCCGGCCTGCTCGGCGCGGCGATGATCGCCACCGGGCTGGTGCTGTGGGCGGTCAAGCGCCGGCAGCGCATCGAGAAGGCGGCGGAGGCGCCGCACTTCGGCCTGCGCCTGGTCGAGCGCCTGAATGTGGCGACGATCATCGGCCTGCCGGTGGCGATAGCCGCCTACTTCTGGGCCAATCGCCTGCTGCCGCCGGAGATGGCGAATCGGGCGGACTGGGAAGTGAACTGCCTGTTCCTGGTCTGGCTGTCGCTGTTCCTGCATGCCGGGTTGCGGCCGACGGCAAAGGTCTGGGCGGAACAGGCCTGGCTTGCCGCGCTGTCCTTTGCCCTGCTGCCGGTCGTCAATGCGCTGACCACCTCCCGGCATCTGGGGCATTCGCTGCCCGAGGGCGACTGGGTGATGGCCGGCTTCGATCTGTCCATGCTGGCGCTGGGGGCGGCGTTTGCGATCCTTGCGCGCTATTTGACCCAGCGCTCGCGGACCGGGCGGGCAACGCAAGCCCTATCGCTGCCCGATGCCGCCTGCCAGCGGGCAGGGGAGGCGTGATGCCGTGGCTGGCTTTTGCTGCGTCGGTCGCCGGGTTTGCCGCCTTGGCCATGGCGATGAGTCGGCATCACAAACAGGTCTGGCGGCGTGAGCCTTCGCGCCGCCGGCAATGGTTGCTGCACCTGGCCGGCTGGGCGCTGCTGCTGGCTTCGCTGGGCTTGTGCAAGGCGCACGCCGGCTGGTCCGGCGGCATGGTCTGGTGGGTCGGGCTGCTGACCTTGGCGGCGCTGCTGGTCACCTTCGCGCTGGCCTGGCGCGCTCGTTGACCGCGCGAGCGGCGGAGCATCTGACATGGCGCAACTGCAGAATGTGATCGCCCTGCACGTCGGCATGTTCACGAAACGCGCGCCGCTGACGGTGGCGTGGAACTGAAAAGTCGGCGCCGGCGGGACGGCATATTGACGCGCTGTGCCGCAAATGGAACAATGAGAACCATTCGCAACTAAACCCAGCCAGCCCCGACCGCCTCCCGGTCCGCCAGCCAGACGGTTCCCGATTCCCGGAGATATTTCGTGAGCAGCGCGTCCTCGTCCGCCATCGCCGAGCTTTACCGTGACCATCACGGCTGGTTGCGGGGCTGGTTGCGGCGGCGACTGGGTTGCGCGGCGGAAGCGGCCGACCTGGCCCACGATACCTTCGTCCGCCTGATCGCCAGCCGCACGCAGCGGCGTTTCGGGAGCATCGCCGAAGCCCGCGCCTATCTGCGCACCACCGCCCAGAACCTGTGCATCAACCGGTGGCGCCGGCAGGAAATCGAGCGCGCCTGGCTCGACACGCTGGCCGTCATCCCGGAGGCGCACTATCCCTCCGCCGAACGGCAGGCCATCGTCCTGCAAGCCCTGGAAGAAATCGCCGCCATGCTGGACGCCTTGTCCCCCAAGGCCGCCCGCGTCTTCGCGCTGGCCGTGCTCTGCGACATGACCGACGACGCGGTCGGCGCCGAGCTGGGCATATCCGGCCGCATGGTGCGCAAATACGTCGCCCAGGCCATGGCCGCCTGCCTGAGCCTGCACGCCCGTCAGACCGCGTGCGAATTGCGCCGGGAATTCGTGTCCTGAACATGCCGGACATCGACAGCGCCGCGAGCGAACCGTCGCAAGAGGCATTGCAGCAGGCCGCCGCGTGGTATGCCCGCCTGCGCGACGGCCAGGCGGGCGCCAAGGCGCAGGCGGAGTGGCGACGCTGGCTGCACGCCGCCGAGGAACATCGGACCGCCTGGCGGCTCATCGAAGAGATTCGCCAAGGCTTCGCGCCCCTGCGCGATCTGCCCGAACCCCGGCGGGTCGCCCATGGCCTGTGTGCCGCCAACGACCGCCTGCGCGGACGCCGGCGCATGCTCGCCGGCCTCGCCGCGCTGGCCGGGACCGGCCTGCTCGGCTGGCTGGGCTGGCGCGAAAACCTGCTGCCCGCGGCGGTCATGGCCTGGG
>JAGXSN010000256.1 GCA_018333815.1 Sulfuritalea sp.
GTTGCTTTTGAGGTGTTCGATGACCTCGTAGTCTTCCTTCTTGATCTTGCCGATGTCGATCTGCTCGACATGCACCAGGCGCAGCAGGTGCTGCACGGGGCGCGGCATGTTGCGTCCGCTTTCGTAACGGGAGCCGCCGCTCTGGGTCACGCCGATCTGCGACCAGAACTGCTGCTGGTTCAGACCCAGTTTGCGACGGATTTCTCTGGCATCGACTTTATCCATGGTTTTCATGTGGTTACCCCTCCGTAAAAGAATCAATGAGTATGATGAGCGGCTTCTTTATACAACGGAAGTTATAGCAATGCAAGCGCTCTGAATAATTGCACGCCATAACCGCCCGCATCGGCCCGGTCAGCGGCGGGATTCGACCTTTGGGGTAGAATGGGCGACCTTCAGGTCTTTGGATCGAATATGGCGTTGATCGTTCAGAAATACGGGGGCACCTCGATGGGCAGCCCCGAGCGCATCCGGAACGTCGCCCGGCGCGTCAAGCGCTGGAAGGCGCAGGGCAACCAGCTCGTGGTGGTGGTTTCCGCGATGAGCGGGGAGACCAACCGCCTGCTCGCCCTGGCCAGGGAGGTTTCTCCCCAGCCCCATCCGCGCGAGCTCGACGTGATGATTTCGACCGGGGAGCAGGTCACCATCGCGCTGCTGGCCATGGCGCTGCAGGATCTCGGCATCAAGGCGAAGAGCTATACCGGCGCGCAGGTCAAGGTGCTCACCGACAGCACTTTCACTAAGGCGCGCATCCTGGCGATCGACGAGCAGAACATGCGGCACGATCTCGCCGAGGATACCGTCGTCATCGTCGCCGGCTTCCAGGGTGTCGATGACGAAGGCAACATCACCACGCTCGGCCGCGGCGGCTCCGACACCACCGGCGTCGCCCTCGCCGCGGCGCTGAGGGCCGACGAGTGCCAGATCTATACCGACGTCGATGGCGTCTATACCACCGACCCGCGCATCGCCCCCAAGGCGCGCAAGCTCGATACCATCACCTTCGAGGAGATGCTCGAGATGGCGAGCCTGGGCTCGAAGGTGCTGCAGATCCGCTCGGTCGAATTCGCCGGCAAGTACAAGGTCAAGCTGCGCGTGCTCTCCAGCTTCGAGGAAGAAGGTCAGGAAACCCAGGGCACGCTGATCACCGTTGAGGAAGACAGAAAAATGGAACAACCGATCATTTCCGGAATCGCGTTCAATCGCGACGAGGCCAAGCTTACCGTCCTGGGCGTGCCCGACCGGCCGGGCATCGCCTCGCAGATTCTCGGCCCGATCGCCGAGGCCAACATCGACGTCGACGTCATCATCCAGAACGTCGGCCACGACGGCAGCACCGACTTCTCCTTCACCGTGAATCGCGCCGAATACGCGCGCACGCTGAAGATCCTCGAGGAACAGATCAGGCCGCACATCGGCGCGCGCGCCATCGAGGGCGACAACAAGATCTGCAAGGTGTCGGCGGTCGGCGTCGGCATGCGTTCCCACCCCGGCGTGGCGAGCAAGATGTTCCGCGTGCTCGCCGAGGAGGGAATCAACATCCAGATGATTTCCACCTCGGAAATCAAGATTTCGGTGGTGGTGGACGAAAAATACCTCGAACTCGCGGTGCGCGCCCTGCACGAAGCTTTCGGTCTCGACAAGCCCGACTGAGACTCTGAGCCGGCGCGAAGAATTGACGACGGGGACCGAAGTCCCCGCCGGCATTTCTTTGGTTACAAGGCTAATGCGGCCTCGGCACAGGCCTTAGGCGGCCAGTGCGAAACGCTCATCGTTGGCGTTTGTGGATTTGCGCGAATTACGTTCGTCGCCTTTCGGGTTGCCTGCGCACCTTTGTCCGCCCTGTCGAAGCCAGTGCACCCCCACCTAAGAACACCCCGATGCCCTTAGGTGGAGGTGAGGGGAATCGAACCCCTGTCCAGAACGCCTCCAGATTGCCGGAGTTACAACCATGCGGCGATTATGGCGGCAATCCGCCCGAATTTCAAGGGAATGTCGAAAGCAGATAGCGCCCGCGTTGGTGCAAGCACCTTCCCGTCCCGAGTTTGGGCGATTTGCGAACGGGTAGAATCCTCGTCTCATGGCATTCCAGACCCCCTACGAGGTATTGATCGGTTTGCGCTACACGGCGGCGCGCAAGCCGGGCGGTGGCAACCGCTTCATTTCCTTCATCTCGCTGATTTCCATGCTGGGGCTGGCGCTCGGCGTGGCGGCGCTGATCGTCGTGCTGTCGGTGATGAACGGTTTCCAGAAGGAACTGCGCACGCGCATCCTCGGCGTCGCCTCGCACGCCCAGATCATGGGGGCGCACGGCGATCTGGCCAACTGGCCGGCCGCCGTCGAAAACGTGACCGGGCACCCGCGCGTGGTGGCCGCGGCGCCCTATGTCCAGCAGCAGGCCCTGCTTTCGCTCGCCGGGCAGGTGCGTGGCGCGCTGGTGCGCGGCATCCTGCCGGCCGCGGAAGACCGGGTCGCCGACTTCGCCCGCCACATGAAGGTCGGCAGCCTGGAGCGGCTGCAGCCGGGCGAGTTCGGCATCATCCTCGGCGCGGAACTGGCTTTCGCGCTGCGCGCCTTCGAGGGCGACAAGGTGGCGCTGATCGCCCCGCAGGGCATGGTGACGCCGGCGGCGGTGCTGCCGCGCATGAAGCAATTCACCGTGGTCGGCATCTTCGAGGTCGGCATGTTCGAGTTCGACAGCGGCCTCGCCCTGGTACGCATGGAGGATGCCCAGCGGCTCTATCAGATGGGTGACACGGTTTCCGGCGTGCGCCTCAAGCTCGACGACCTGTTCGCCGCACCGCGGGTCGTGCGCGAGTTGGCCATGGGTCTCGGTGCGGATCTGCGCGTCTCCGACTGGACGCGCACCCACGCCAATTTCTTTCGCGCCGTGCAGATCGAAAAGAACATGATGTTCCTGATCCTGCTGCTGATCGTCGCGGTGGCGGCGTTCAACATCGTCTCGACGCTGGTGATGACGGTGCAGGACAAGCGCGCCGACATCGCCATTCTGCGCACCCTGGGGGCCGGCCCGCGCAGCATCCTGGCGATTTTCGTCATCCAGGGCACGCTGATCGGCGTGATCGGCCTGATCCTGGGGGTCGCCGGCGGGGTGGCGCTGGCGCTCAACGTCGAGACCGTCGTGCCTTTCCTCGAGCGCCTGTTCAGCGTCCAGTTCCTCGCCAAGGACGTCTATTACATCTCCGACCTGCCGTCCGACCTGCACTGGTCGGACGTCCGGATCATCGCCGGGTCATCCTTCGCGCTGACCGTGCTGGCGACGATCTACCCGAGCTGGCGCGCGGCCCGCGTCAATCCCGCCGAGGCGCTCCGCTATGAGTGATCCCGTGCTGGCCTGCAGCGGGCTGAGCAAGGTCTTTCGTCAGGGCGCGCAGGAATTGTCGGTGCTGGCGAACATCGATATGGAAGTCGGCGCCGGCGAGACGGCGGCCATCGTCGGCGCCAGCGGCTCGGGCAAGAGCACCCTGCTGCACCTGCTCGGCGG
Organism: Sulfuritalea sp.; assembly: GCA_018333815.1. GTDB lineage: Bacteria > Pseudomonadota > Gammaproteobacteria > Burkholderiales > Rhodocyclaceae > Sulfuricystis. The sequence goes on from JAGXSN010000256.1 coordinate 3,506, forward strand.
ACTCGATGCTCCCACCGCCGGCACGGTGCGCCTGCTCGGCAGGGATCTGGCGCAGGTGTCCGAGAACGAGCGCGGCCGGCTGCGCAACGAGGCACTCGGCTTCGTCTATCAGTTTCACCACCTGCTGCCGGAGTTCACCGCGCTGGAGAATGTCGCGATGCCGCTCTTGATCCGGCGCATGGCGAAAGCGGAGGCGGAGGAACAGGCGGCGGCGATTCTCGCCGAAGTCGGATTGGGCGCGCGGCTCACGCACCGTCCGGGCGAGTTGTCCGGCGGCGAGCGCCAGCGCGCGGCCCTGGCGCGTGCCCTGGTGACGCGGCCGGCCTGCATCCTGGCCGACGAGCCGACCGGCAACCTCGATCGGCGCACCGCCGAAGAGGTTTTCGCGCTGATGTTGCGCCTGAATGCCGTCCATGGAACCAGCCTCGTCATCGTCACGCACGACATGGCGCTGGCCGGCGTTTGCCGGCGCCGGCTACTGCTGCGCGACGGCGTTCTGACGCCGGCGGAGGCGCCGTCTGTGCCAGGAGCGCACTAGCCGGATGCGCCAGACGACGCGGACGATGAGGTAGCCGATGGCGGAAAAGGACGAGGCCAGCAGCAGGAGGCCGACGATCAGCGGCAGGCCGAGTTGCCCGAGCCAGGCGAAGGAGGCCGCCAGCGACTGGCCGAGAGCGGAAAAGTGGAACTCGGGCGGCGGCACGAAGAGCGATTCGCCGCCGAGGATCAGGCTGCCGATCCAGAATGCGAGCAGGTACAACGGCACGAAGGTGAGCGGGTTGGTATAGAGCGTGGCGAGCAGCGCGATCGGCAGGTTGACGCGGAAAACGACGGCGCAAATGGCTGCGCCGAACATCTGGAACGGCGCGGGAAACAGCCCGCAGAACAGGCCGGTGGCGACGCCGCCGGCGGCCGAGCGGCGGTTGACGTGCCACAGCCGCGGGTGCAGCAGCGTATTGCGGAACGGGTGCAGCCAGCGGTTTTCGCGTACCGCGGCGTGGTCGGGCATGTGCTTGCGGAGCCAGCGTTTCATGGAGCTATTCTAAACGTGCCGGCGCGGGTGATCGCCTTCGCGCTGGGCATCGGGCTGTTGCAGCAGTGCGCCGTCCTGCCGGCGCCGATCCTGCTGGCCGCGCTGGGCGCCGCGGGCGCGCTCCTGTTCCTGCCGCGCCGGCGCGGCCTGGC
>JAGXSN010000257.1 GCA_018333815.1 Sulfuritalea sp.
GCCCTGCGGCGGCCGTCGCGCCGGCGCCGACTTTTTCGGCCGCCGCCTGCTGGAAGGCCGCCGGGGCCGAATGCTGGCCCTGCGGTTCCCGCAGCAGGGCGGCGAGCGGCAGCCGGCCGCCCACCCACTGCGCCTGGTGCGATTCGTAGAACAGGCCGCTTTGCGCCACGGCCTTGCCGAGCGCCTGCGCCAGCTGGGCGGCCCCCTGCGCCTGGGGCGGCTGGGCGAGCAGCGGTTCGCCGCGGTTGAGTTGGGTCGGGGGGGTGGTCTCGCCCTCGGCGGGCAGCAGCTGGCCGATCAGGCGCGCCGCGGGGCTGAAGCGGAGGTAGGGGTAAGGGGTCGCCTGGCCCTGCGCGCCGCCGCCCTCGGCCTGGCGCGCGATGACGACCTTGGCCGAGCGGTCGATGACCACCAGCTCGAGCTCGTCTCCGGCCTTGGCGCCCTCGGGCAGCTGCAGCGTGATCTGCTTGCCGGCCACCAGGGCCCGATAGGTGGTGTCGGGCAGGACGGCCTGGATGCGCGCGGTGAATTGCTGGCCGGGGCGCAGGTCCGGCAGGTCGGCGGGGGTGGCGCGCGCCGGCTGCACCGGCTGCAGCAGGTTCGACTCGGTCTGCATCCGCATGCGGATGGCGGCATCGGGGGGAACGAGCACCATGGGCGTTCGGCCGGGGGCGCCGCCGCGGGAGGCGGGGAAATCTCCGGACTCAGGAACCGACGCCGTAGGCCTGATCGACCTGACGCTTGCGCACGTTGCCGGTCAGGAAGCGCCGCACCTGCTCCATCCAGGGCTCGGTGTGGCGGCGCACCTCGGCATCGTCGCTCAGGATGCGCCGGATCAGCGCGCGCCTGCGCTCGGCTTCCCCTGGGGCGCCCGCCGCGCTGTCGCCTTCCCGGATCAGCGTGTCGCGCAGATCGGCCACCGCGCGCTCCAGGCCGATCAACCGATCCCAGTCGCCGGCGCGGGCCGCCTCCACCATGCGGGCGGACAGGACGCTCATCTGTTCGTAGATTTCAAGCTGGGCGGGCATCGGCAGCATGCTAGCCTCACGAAGGCCTGGCGCTGGGGGAAACAACGGCCGGATCGTCGGCTATTTCCTCCCACGCGCCCCGGAGCTCCGTCAGCAGGCGCGCGCATTCGTCCAGGGCGGCCCTGTCGTTGTGCAGGTTGGCGTGCAGCAGGCGGGCGCAGATGTAGTCGTAGAGCGCCGCGAGCCGCGGCGCGAGTTCGCCCCCCGCGCCGGGGTCGAGACTGGCCTTGAGGCCGTTGGCGACGATGTCGATCGCCTTCGAGACCGACTCGCCCTTCGTCGCGATCTCGCCTTCTTGCAGGGCGCGTCTTGCGCCGGCGAGCGAGAGCAGCGCGCCGTCGAACAGCATCAGGATCAGCCGGTGCGGATTGGCCGACATCACGCCGGTTTCGACGGCGACGCGGGCATAGGCCTGGCTGGGGGAAACGTGGGTTGCGAACATGCGGATCTCCTGGGGTCAGGTGGCGGAAGAAATCTTGGGCAGGTTGGCCAGCTGCTGCGACAGGAAGTTGCTGGTTTGCGTCATGCTGGCCACCAGCGTGTCGAGCGCCGCGAACTGGGCGCGATAGCGTCTTTCGATCTGCTCCAGACGCAGGTTCAGCGCATCGGCACGCCGATGCAGATCCTTGATCGAGGCGTTGAGGCCGTCGGTGCGGCCGCCGATGAGGCCGGAGGGGCCGACGATGCCCTCGAGGATCGTGTCGAAGCGCACCGCGATGCCCTGGTTGCCGCTCGCGGTCTGGGCGAAAAGCGCGGCCAGGTCCTTGCCGGGATCGGCCAGTGCGGCGGCGAGCCGGCCGCTGTCGGTCGCCAGGGCGCCGTCCTTCTGCACCGCGATGCCGATGTCGGAAAGGCGGGAAATGCCGCCGGAGACCCCGGCAACGCTGGCCTGCACCAGGCCGCTCAACTGCCCTTGGATCGAGCGCGCGGTGCCGTCGCCGGTGAGCACGGCGGCCTTCCGGTTGGCCGCATCGTAGGCGGTCATGTTGCGGATGGCGGTCGTCGCGTCGTTGTAGGCCTTGACGAAGACATTCAGCGCCGAGGTGACGGCGCCGGTATTCTTGGCCACGGTGACCGTCGCGTTCGCGGCCTCCTTCGTCAGGTTGAAGGTCACGCCCTCGATCACGTCGCCGACCGAGTTGGCCGAGCGGGTGATGGCCACGCCGTTGACGCTGAATTGCGCGTCGTCGGCGGCGCGGGCGGTGATCAGGTTGGCCGAGGCGAGGCCGCCGAGGGCGTGCGTGCCGCCGCTGCCCGAATCCGTCGCCGTCACCGAGATCGCGCCGGCCGAGCCGAGGGTCTTCGAAGTCAGCACCAGGCGCTGGGCCGTGCCGTCGAAGACGATGCTGGCGTTCACCCCGGCGCCGGCCGCGTTGATGGCGTCGCGGATGCCGGCCAGCGTGTTGTTCGTGCCGTCGATGGCGATATTGACCGCAGCGCCGCTGCCGACGCGCACCGCCAGGGCGCCCGTGGTGAATGTGGCGCTGGTGGTGGCGACGTTGATGTTGCTGCGCACGCTGTGGAACTTGGCCAGCGTGGTTACGCCGATGTTGTAACTGCCCGCCGCCGCGGCGCTCGTCGCCGCGGCGGAAACCGCGGCAGGATCGGAAACCGTGGCCGTCATGGCCGTGAAGGTGCTTTGGGTCGCCAGCGTCCGGGCGGCCGTTTGCAGCCCGGCCAGGGCGCCCTTGAGCGAGCCGAAGGCGGTCAGCCTGGCCTGGAAGCTCGCCTCTCTTTGCGCCAGCACGGTCAGCGGCCGGCTCTCCACCGTCATCAGCTTGTTGACGATGCCGTTGATGTCGAGGCCGGAGCCGATGCCGGGAGAAGAGAGGCCTGTCATGTGTCGATGTCCTGTATGTCGGTTATCGGCATTTGCCGGTCGATCTGTAGAGCAAGAACGGTTCCGGGCCGTCCCGCCGGCGCCGACTTTTCCTATCCGGGCATCCAGACGCCCACGCCCGAGGCGAGCGCAGCCTCGCGCAAGGCGGCATCCTGGGTCGCCAGCGGCAATTGCAGGCGCAGGGCCAGATCGAGATAAACGGCGCCATACGCGCTCAAGTCGTGGCGCAGGCCCAGCCCGAGCAACTCCGACGGATTGGGTTCAAGGGATTCGATGCGGATCGGCAAGGCCTCCAGCGTCTTGATGAAACCGTGCGCCTCCACGGCGGTGATCGTGCGTCGCCGGCAGCCGGTGCGCAGCAGGTTGGTCATTTCGAGCCACCACAAGGCGGGGACGACCACCGGGTCGGTGAGCAAGGCACGCTTCGCAGCCTCGGAATACTCGGAAACCTGATTCTTGATGATCCAGCCGGCGCCGACAGAAGCATCCACGATGAAACCCATTACCTGCGCCCTTCGGAGATGATTGCCTTGATATCCCCTTCGAGCACGAAGCCCTCCCGCAATTCGGCGAGACGCGCCAAGGCGGCCTCCCCCCGCGCTCTCTTCGCGACAGCGTCTGCGTCATTGCTTGCCACCGCCACCATTTTGACAACCGGCTTCCCGTGCTTGGTAATGCTCACCTCCTCGCCCGCCTGCACGGCGGCCAGCAACTCGGAAAAGCGCGCCTTGGCTTCGTAAATGGCAACGGCTCTCATGGGTTAACTCCTTTATGTTCTGGTCAGCCTTATTATGGGTGAGATGATTTCAAACTGCAAGCGCAGAAAAGCCCGCGCCGACTCGCGTCGGGCGGGCGGGTTGCCTGCGTGCCTTGCGCCGCCTTACGCCTTCTGCGGCAACAGCATTCCCTGCATCTTGTCCAGCGCGCGGGCGATTTCCAGCATCTCCTCGGCGGGAATCTGGCGGATCGTCTCGCCGGTTTCGGCATCGCTGATCGTGACGACCGTGCGGCCGGTGCCTTCATCCACCGAAAACGCCAGGCTGTTGGGCGCCTTGGTCTCGACCAGCTGCCTGAGCGACTCCACCGCCTTTTGCACCTGTTCGGGCCGGGGCTGTTGCTGCACTGCGGGCTCGGGCGCGGCGGCAGCCGCCGCCTTGGCCGCAGGCTGCGGCCCGCCTTGCAAGGCGGCCGGCAGCCTGGCGGCGAGCGGGGCGCCGTTGTTGCCGATGGTCAGCGCCATGAGCGTTCTCCTTGCCCGGGCGGGCGCAGCG
>JAGXSN010000258.1 GCA_018333815.1 Sulfuritalea sp.
GGACTGGAGGCGCGACCCGGAATCGAACCGAGGTTCACGGCTTTGCAGGCCGCTGCATAACCACTCTGCCATCGCGCCGCGGTTGCGGTTGGAGCAAAAAGGGGGAAAGCGCGGCTTTCCCCCTGGGCAACCTGGAGCGGGAGACGAGTCTCGAACTCGCGACCTCAACCTTGGCAAGGTTGCGCTCTACCAACTGAGCTACTCCCGCAGGAAGGGGCGGATTCTACCAACGGAGCGCCCCGTGTCAACCTGCTTTCCGCCCGCTTGCCGCGCGGGCGGATCAAGCCCCGGCGGCCGGCGTCACCCGGTTGCGCCCCAGTTGCTTGGACTGGTAGAGCGCCCGGTCGGCGCGCGCGATCAGCTCGCTTTGGGATTCGCCCGGGCGCCAGGAGGCGACGCCGAGCGAGATTGTGACGCTGGCGACGACCTCGTTGCTGCCGACGCGCTTGATGCGGCTGGCTTCGATGGTCCTGCGGATCTTTTCGGCCAAGTGCAGCGCGCCTTCGACAGGGGTTTCCGGCAGGACGACGACGAACTCCTCGCCGCCGTAGCGGGCCGCGATGTCCTTGCCCTTGACGTTGTCGCGCAGGATCTTGGCGACGGCGCGGATCACCTTGTCGCCGCACAGGTGGCCGTAGTCGTCGTTGATGCGCTTGAAGCGGTCGATGTCGGCCAGCAGCAGGCTGGGACCCTGCGTCAGCCCGTCGTTCCCGTTCAGATGGTCGGCGAGGGCGCGGTCGAAACCACGCCGGTTGGTCAGTCCGGTGAGTCCGTCGATCATCGCTTCCTCGCGGGCGCGCTCGACTTCCTTGCGCAAGGTCTCCACCTCACGGTGGCTCTCCTCGAGCCGCGTGTGGAGCGCCCGGACCGTCTGCCGCATGGCGTGCGAATAGCTCAGGAGTTCCGCGGCATTGTGCGTCGGCGTCGTGACATGGCGGCCGGCGGCCACGTCCTCGGACCAGCGTTCCAGGACCCGGCCGAACTGACTGGCCTCCGCGGCAACCTGCGAGGTGGAGACGGAAACCTTGTCCATGACCTTGCCGAAACTCTCGCTGACCCGCTGCGCGGTGTGGGCGTCGATTTCCGCGACATGGTCGCGGAACAACCGATGAACCGCGCTATCGTCCAGTTCCTTGCCGTCCTCGAGGAGGGCGTCGATGCGCTCGCGCAGCGCCGGATTGATGCCGGCGACGTATTCATACCAGATCGCGTAGCTGACCGGGTGCATGCCGGCCTTGTGGCGCCCCATGTGCGCCAAGGCCAGGCGCAGGTATTCGGCGCTTTTCTCGATGTCGTCGCGATACTCCACGCAAGCTCCCTTCCGATCCGGGATCAACGGCAAAAACCGTCAAGACTGTAGGGTCGATGTGCGATGAGGCTGGATTGTCCGCAGCAGCTGGGCAAATACCTTGGGCGTGCCGCCGACGATGTTGCCGGTCTTGAGGTAGTCGCCCTCGCCGGACAGGTCGCCGACCAGTCCGCCCGCTTCGAGAATCAGCAGGGCGCCGGCCGCCATGTCCCACGGCGCCAGGCCGAATTCCCAGAAGCCGTCGATGCGGCCTGCGGCGAGCCAGGCGAGGTCGAGCGAGGCGGCGCCGGGACGCCGGATGCCGGCGCTGCGGCGCGTCAGTTCCTTGAAAAGCGCCAGATACGCGTCGGCGTGATCGAACCTGCGGTAGGGAAATCCGGTACCGAGCAGGGCGGCGTCGAGCTTGGCGCATTGGCTGACGCGGATGCGCTTGTCGTTGAGGAAGGCGCCGGCACCCTTGCTCGCGGTGAACAGCTCGTTGCGGTTCGGATCGAACACCACCGCCTGAGTCAGCGCGCCCTTGTGGGCCAGCGCGATGGAGACGGCGTATTGCGGAAAGCCGTGGATGAAGTTGGTGGTGCCGTCGAGCGGATCGATGATCCACTGGTAGTCCGAGCGGCTGTCGGTCAGACCCGACTCCTCGGCGAGGATGGCGTGCGTGGGATAGACTTCGCGCAGGGTGTCGATGATGGCGGTTTCGGCGGCGCGGTCGACCTCGGTGACAAAATCGTTCTGCTGCTTGACGCTGATCTTGATCTGGCCGAGGTCGAGGCTGGCGCGGCCGATGACGCTGCCGGCGCGGCGCGCGGCCTTGATGGCCGTGTTGAGCATGGGATGCATGGCGGATTCTTGTGGGAAAGTGGATGAATTCTAAACCGTCGGCCCTGCCGGAGCCCGAAAGCTTTCAGCGCGTGCGCATCGTGCTTTCCCATACCAGCCATCCGGGCAACATCGGCGCGGCGGCGCGCGCGATGAAAACCATGGGTTTTGCCCGCCTGGTGCTCGTCGCCCCGAAAATATTTCCCGCGCCGCAAGCCGAGGCGATGGCTGCCGGCGCCGCGGACGTGCTGGCAAACGCCCGCGTCGTCGCCAGTCTGAGCGAAGCCTTGCAGGGGGCGACGCTCTCCTTGGCGCTCACCGCCCGCCGCCGCGACCTGGCGACCGCGCCGCTGTGGGCGCGCGCCGCTGCGGTCGAGTTGGCCGGGGCGGCCGCACACGCCGAGGTGGCTCTGGTGTTCGGCAACGAAACTTCGGGACTGTCGAACGAGGAACTCGCGCTGTGCAGCCGCTGGGCGATGATTCCGGCCAACCCGGCCTGCCCGTCCCTGAATCTGGCCGCCGCGGTGCAGGTGCTGTGCTACGAGCTGCGCATGGCGCTGGATGTCGTTCCCGCCACCCCGGCGTCGAACCCGGCGGGCCGGCCGGCAACCCACGAGGAGATCGAGGGCCTGATGGCGCATCTGGAAAGTGCTGCGGTGGCGAGCGGTTTCCTCGATCCGGAGCGACCGGGCCGCCTGATGCTGCGTCTGCGCCGGCTGTTTGCCCGGGCCGGGCTCGAAAGGGAAGAAATCGACATCCTGCGCGGACTGCTGGCGTCGTTTCGCCAGCCGACCGGCAAGCGCCATCGGGGCGCGAGCGGCGATTGATGTGGCCATTAGCGATACTAAGTTGACTCAAGTTATCGGGAATTCTAGAATTCCCGCGAGACTGGTAAGCCTTCGTCCGACTCCGACTCCATGTTTTCCCGCCTGCGCGAAGATATCGCCTGCGTTTTCGAACGCGATCCCGCCGCCCGCACCACCTGGGAGGTGTTGACCTGCTATCCCGGCTTCCATGCCCTGACGCTGCACCGGGTCTCCCACTGGCTGTGGCGGCAGCGCCTGCGCTGGCTGGCGCGTCTGTTCTCGCACTTCACGCGCTTCCTCACCGGCATCGAGATCCATCCCGGCGCGACCATCGGCAAGCGCGTCTTCATCGATCACGGCATGGGCGTGGTGATCG
>JAGXSN010000259.1 GCA_018333815.1 Sulfuritalea sp.
GGGGTCAGACCCCAATTAACGGAACACCCCGCTGCGGCGGGGTTTTTTGTGTCTGGGCGCCGTCCCGCCGGCGCCGACTTTGGTGGTGTCACGCGGCAAGGCGCTCCGCCAGTTGCGCGGGAGAAAGGATGAGGAGGCCCTGCAGTCGTTGGCCGTACAGCGGCCCAAAATGCGTGCGGTCGCCCGTGATCAGGACGTCGCAACGGTGGTGGATGGCGGCAGCAAGCACCGGGCGGTCTTTTTCGGGAAGAATCGCCGCTTCCGGCAAGAGAACGCCGCCGACGGGGAGGTCACCGATCCGGATACGTCGGGCGATGACTTCCAGAACCGCGAGACCGGCGGGCGACTTCGCAACAAGGTTGCGACGGGCTTCCTCGAAAACGTAGGTGCCCGCCCAGAGTTCGTGGCCGGCATCCTCGGCCATCGCCAGCAGACGCCGCATGGCGCCCGGGGCGCGGGCGGCCGAGAAGAGAATGTTGGCGTCGAGGAATATCCGCACTGTGTCAGTGCGATTTCTTGTCCAGCACGGCGGCCAGTTCTGCTTCTGCGGCGGCGAACTCCTTCAGTCGATCCTCGCTGTACATCTCGATCGGCAGGGTGACGGCGGGCCGCAACAGCAGTCCCTCGGGCGTGGTCTCGGCGATCAGCTGGTCGTTGGCCGAGAGGCCGAGGGCGTGGCGCAATTTGGCGGGCAGGGTGATGACGCCGCGCGCGGTGATGGTCAGGGTGGCTTTCATGGCTGCAGCATTGCAGAAATACAGCAAAACGGCAAGGACTGGACTGGCGCTCCGAGTTCTTATTTCAGAAATAATGGTTGCATAATCACCATTGGAGGGTTCATTGTTTACCCGTCCCGGATGCCGGACTCACCAGACTGACCCCGGAGAAATAGGTGGAGTAACGCCGCGTGTCCCGGGTCAGCACGGGGTAGCCCGCCACGGCGGCATGCGCGCCGATGAAGAAATCGGCGAGTACGTTGTTCTTCTTGCCTCCCTGCCGGCGATAGCGCACGAAGGCCTTGCCGGCCAGGAACAGCGCGGGCCGGGGAATCTCGATCATCGTCAGACCCAGGTCATCGATGGTGCGATCCAGGGCCTCGACCGTCGAGAAGGTCAGCGACAGTTCGGAGTAGATGATCGGGTTGATGGCCAGGCGATGAATCTTGGACTGCGCCCGCAGCTGGCCGATGGACCAGTCCGCCCATTCCGGATCGTCCTCCAGAACGTCGACCAGCACATTGGTGTCGACCAGCAGCATCAACGTAAGCTCAAGCCTCGCCGCGCAGCAGGGCCATCAGATCGTCGGTGCGCCACTTCACGTCGGCCTTGCCACGCGCCGCCTCGAAACGATCCGGCTTGCGGCTGGCACGCGCGCCGACCTTGTGAATCACGACGTCGCCCTCGCGGTTGACCGCGAAATCAACGGAGCATCCCGGCGCCAGATTCAGCGCATCGCGGATCTGCTTCGGGATGGTGACCTGCCCCTTGCTGGTGAGTGTGGTTGCCATTTAAGGACTCCTGCCGTATTACGGTAACGATGATTGTAATACTGCCTGACCGCAACGGCAATTTCGAATGATGTTCGATGAATAGCTTGGTGCTGTTGGGTCGGAAAACGGTGGAGTTTTCGACCCGCCGACAACGCATCGCCGCCCGGAACCGCGCCAACACTGGCGCTCCGGGCAGAAAAAAGCCCGACCGATAAAGGTCAGGCTTTTGAAATTGGTGGCGTGCAGTTTATGGCGTGCAGTTTACTACCGAACGACTCGCTATTGGAACCAATGAGTGCGCCGGCCCCGATTTTTCTGGACACGAATTTGGGGTTAAATCGTGTCTGAAGAAGGAGCCGTGAAATGCTGAACGAATCGAAGGTGGGCGGGGTTGCGCCGGGCTTGCCGGAAGGCGCGCGTAGCGCGACTGGAGGCGAGCCCGGCGCGGCCGCCGAAATCAAGCGGTGGTCGGCGGGACGCAAAAGGGAGGTCGCGCTGCGCCTGCTGCGCGGCGAGTCGGTCGATGCGATCTCGCGCGAGGTCTCGGTGCCGATATACAAGCTCGAAGGCTGGCGCGACCGGGCGCTGGCGGCGATCGACGCCGGCCTCAAGGAACGCGAGAACGATCCGGTCGAACGGCAGCTCGACGAGGCCAACCGGCGCATCGGCGAACTGGTCATGGAAGTCGAAATCCTGCAGAAGGAAAGGCGGGCGAGGCGCCCTTTGGTCGGTCGGAGGTCGTCGCGATGAGCCGCGAGACCTCCGCGGGCGCCGGCAAGCCCTACGGCCTGGAGCGGGTCTGCCGGGTGCTCGAATTCCCGCGCTCGACGATCTACGCCCAACAGGCCCGTGAATCGGCCAGGGTCGTGCCGTTTCATCCGGTCCGGCGCGGACCGAAGCCGAAGGTGCCGGATGCCGATCTCCTGGCCGCCATCCGCGCCGACCTGGACGCTTCGCCCTTCACCGGCGAGGGGCACCGCAAGGTCTGGGCGCGGCTGCGCTTTCTCCGAGGCATCCGCGTTTCGCGCGCCCGCGTGCTGCGCCTGATGCGCGAGAACGCCTTGCTCTCGCCGCATCGCCGGCCCCAGGGCGCGCCGGTGCTCCACGACGGCACGATCACCACGGATCGCCCAAACGAGATGTGGGGCACCGACGGCATCCGCATCGAGACCGTCGACGAAGGCTGGGTCTGGGTGTTCTCGGCAGTCGATCATTTCGATGCCTGCTGCGTCGGCATCCATGCGGTCAAGAGCGGCAACCGCTTCGCCGCCTTGCAGCCCATCGCCCAAGGCCTGCTGGCCGATGCCGGGCGCGGCTTGGCCCTGCGCATGGACAACGGCACGCAATACACCGCCGACGATTTCCTCAACCAAGTCAAGTTCTGGGGCGTCGCGCCGAGCTTCGGCCTCAAAGCCGAGCCGCAGACCAACGGGGTGGCCGAGCGCTTCAACCGGACGCTGAAGGAGCAGATCATCCATGGTCGCGTCTTCAGGAATGTCGAGGAACTGCGCGTCGCCGTCACCGCGTTCAAGGATCGTTACAATCGTCATTGGCGTCTCGAAAAACTGGGCTTCATGTCACCCCTCGAAGCCCGTCAGGCTTATGCCATGCAAAAGGCGGCCTGAGTTGCAAAACCGTGTCCAGACAATCGGAGCCGGTATATTGGAACCCACTACTGTCCGGTAGTTTGAACGATCAACATGTGGCAAGCCTTATCTGACGCTGGTTTCCAGCCGATTGGCGATTCCGGCGATTTGAAATCGCGGCGCCGCCGACTGCCGTATCGTCGCCAGCTTTGTCGGCAGACGAGGCTGGGCCATGAACCGAGGCAGAACCGTGTTTGCGCAGTTGCTGGAATTCGTTCCCTTCAGCCACTTCGAGCATCTCGTCGACGTGTATCAGAC
>JAGXSN010000260.1 GCA_018333815.1 Sulfuritalea sp.
CCGTCCCGGCGTCTCCTGCGCAGCGGAGCGGGCTTTGGCGGTATAGTCCCCCATCATGAGTGCCCAGGGCAGACCCGCCGACCGCCGCCTGAGCCTGCCGGAAGTGGTCGATGCGCTGATCGCCGCCGGCCTGGCGCCGCGCGCCGAGGCCGAGGCCTTCCGCCAGGAGCGCCGCTATTACCGCGGCGCCGCCCATCCGCTTGCGGTGATCGCCGAGCAGCGCTGGAAGTCGCCCGCGTCCGCGTCCGCGCCGCAGCGCCTGCTCGACCTCGAAACGCTCACCGAGTGGCTGGCGGGCTGGTGCGGCCTGCCCTACTACCACATCGACCCGCTCAAGGTGAATCTGGCGGCCGTCACCGACGTGATGAGCGCCGCCTATGCGAGCCGCTTCCGCATCCTGCCCGTCGAGGTGGGCGTCGCCGAGGTGACGATCGCCACCGCCGAGCCCGGGCTGCGCGGCTGGGAAGAAGAGCTCAAGCCGATCCTGAAGAAGGAGATCCGGCTGGTCATCGCCAACCCCGAGGACATCGCCCGCTACCAGGTCGAGTTCTACAACCTCGCCAAGTCGGTCAAGGGCGCGCTGGCGCGCGGCGACGTGGCGCGCACCGGCATCTCCAACTTCGAGCAGCTGGTCGAGCTGGGCAAGGGCAAGGCCGCGCTCGACGCCAACGACCAGCACATCGTGCTGATCGTCGACTGGCTCTGGCAATACGCGTTCGAGCAGCGCGCTTCCGACATCCACATCGAGCCGCGGCGCGACATGGGCGTGGTGCGCTTCCGCATCGACGGCGTGCTGCATCAGGTCTATCAGATCCCGATGCCGGTGCTCAATGCGATGACCAGCCGGATCAAGATCCTCGGCCGCATGGACGTGGTGGAGAAGCGCCGGCCGCAGGACGGCCGGGTCAAGACGCGCGCGCCGGCCGGCGAGGAGATCGAGCTGCGCCTGGCGACGCTGCCGACCGCCTTCGGCGAGAAGCTGGTGATGCGCATCTTCGATCCCGAGGTGCTGCTGCGCGATTTCGCCGACCTCGGCTTTTCCGCCGAGGATGCGGCGCGCTGGCAGGAAATGACCGCCCGGCCCAACGGCATCATCCTGGTCACCGGCCCGACCGGTTCCGGCAAGACCACCACGCTCTACTCGACGCTCAAGCAGCTGGCCACGCCGGAAGTGAACGTCTGCACCCTGGAAGATCCGATCGAGATGATCGAGCCGGCCTTCAACCAGGTGCAGGTGCAGCCCGACCTCGGCGTCAGCTTCGCCGCCGGCATCCGCGCGCTGATGCGCCAGGACCCGGACATCATCATGGTCGGCGAGATCCGCGATCTCGAAACCGCCGACATGGCGATCCAGGCGGCGCTCACCGGCCACCTGGTGCTGTCGACCCTGCACACCAACGACGCGCCGACGGCGATCACGCGCCTGCTCGACCTCGGCGTGCCGCCCTACCTGCTGCAATCGACGGTGCTGGGCGTGATGGCGCAGCGCCTGGTGCGCACGCTCTGCCCGCACTGCAAGCGCGCCAACGGTCTGCGCGCGGACGACGAGGCGCTCTGGCAGGGGCTGGTGGCGCCGTGGAAAGCGAACAAGCCGGCCCACCTCCACCACCCGGTCGGCTGCCTCGAATGCCGCCGGACCGGCTACCTGGGGCGCGTCGGCCTCTATGAAATAATGCCGATGACATCCGAGCTGAAGGCCATGATCGGCGCCCACACCGATCTGGCGGCGCTGCGCGAACGCGCCATCAAGGCGGGCATGCAGCCGCTGCGCATCGCCGGGGCGCGCAAGGTGGCCGCCGGCCTCACCACCATCGAGGAGGTGCTGAAGGCGGCGCCGCCGCTGCGGGATCTGGCGCCGCAGCAATAGGCCCACCCCGAAAAACTCGCTGCGCTCGTTTCTGTGCAGCAAAGCTGCATCCCGCTTCGCGGGACCAGCCTTCGGCTGTCCTGCGGCCTGCGGCCTGGTCCCCTCAAGGGGCCAAGAAACGCTCGGGGCGGCCCTTCGTGTTTCTTGAAAGGCGTCACCCCTTGCGCCGGATGCAGTCGAGATAGGCCGCGCCGTCGGGCGGCGCGCGCTCGCGCTGGGCGCGCCAGACGGTCTCGCCCAGGCATTCGAGGAGGTCGTGCAGGGCGGCGTGTGCATCGCCGTGCCGCGCGCGCCGACTTTCGAACAGCGCGCGGATGCCCGGCGGCTGGTCGATCGACAGCTGTTCCTCGATGGCGAGATGCAGGGACAGGTGCAGGAAGGGGTTCATCGCGCCGTCCTCGGGCGTCCATTCCCGCGTCAGCGCATCCGCGGCCGTCAGCAGCTCGTGGTATTCGGGATGCAGCGCGACGAGGTCGGCGGCAAGCGTCTCCAGCGCCGTGGCCGGCAGGCCGCCGACGCGTTTGCGCCATGCGTCGATCAGGAACTGGCGGGCCTGGTCACGGCTGGGGTTGAACAACGGATTTCTCCTTGAAATCGCAGACGTCGCGGATCATGCAGCGCCAGCATTCCGGCCGGCGCGCCTTGCAGACATGGCGGCCGTGCAGGATCAGCCAATGGTGCGCGTGCCGACGGTAGGCCGCCGGCACGGCCCGGTTCAGTTTCTTCTCCACCGCGACGACATCCTTGCCGGGCGCGAGGCCGGTGCGATTGGCGAGGCGGAAGATGTGCGTATCGACGGCGATCGTCGGCGCGCCGAAGACGATGTTGAGGATCACGTTGGCGGTCTTGCGGCCGACGCCGGGCAAGGCTTCGAGCGCGGCGCGATCGTGCGGCACCTCGCCGCCATGCAGGGCGAGAATGCGTTGCGCCGTGGCGACGACGTGCTTCGCCTTGGTGCGGTAAAGGCCGATGGTCCTGATGTGCTCCGCCAGCTTTTCCTCGCCCAGGGCGGCGATGGCCTGCGGCGTCGGGGCGATGCGGAACAGGCCGCGCGTGGCCCGATTGACGCCCTGGTCGGTGGCCTGCGCCGAGAGGATCACCGCGACCAGCAGCTGGAAGGGCGTGGCGTATTCCAGTTCGGTCTGCGGCGCCGGCTCGAGCGCCGCGAGGCGGCGGAA
>JAGXSN010000261.1 GCA_018333815.1 Sulfuritalea sp.
CGGTAGCCGTAGGACGCGAGCCAGTCGCGGACGAGGGCCTCGAAAGCCTCCCAGCGCTCGGCCGCGTCGGGCAGGAGGTCGTTCATGCCGCGGATGGCCTGCAGGATCTGACTCATGAATGCTTTGGATACTTGCGTTCGACGTAATCGTCGATGATCCGGATGAACTCCGCCGCGATGTTCTCCCCGCGCAGCGTGGTGGTGCGTTCGCCATCGGCATAGACGGGGGCGACCGGAGCCTCGCCGGCGCCGGGCAGGGAAATGCCCAGATTGGCATGCTTGCTCTCGCCCGGACCGTTGACCACGCAGCCCATGACCGCCACGGTCATGTTCTCGACGCCGCGATGGCTGAGTTTCCACTGCGGCATGCGCTCTCGCACATGGGTCTGGACGTCCCGGGCCAGTTCCTGGAAGAAGGTGCTGGTGGTGCGCCCGCAACCGGGGCAGGCCACCACCATCGGGGTGAAGGCGCGCAGGCCCATGGTCTGAAGGATTTCCTGCGCCACCACGACTTCCTTGGTGCGCGATTCGCCCGGTTCGGGGGTGAGGGAGACGCGGATCGTGTCGCCGATGCCTTCTTGCAGGAGCACCGCGAGTGCGGCCGTCGAGGCCACGATGCCCTTGCTGCCCATGCCCGCCTCGGTGAGCCCCAGATGCAGCGGATAGTCGCAGCGCGCCGACAGATCGCGGTAGATGGCGATGAGATCCTGCACGCCGCTGACCTTGCAGGAGAGCACGATGCGGTCGCCGGGCTGGCCCAGCGCCTCGGCCCGCGCGGCCGATTCGAGCGCGGAGGCCACCATGGCCTCGCGCATGAGGCCCGGGGCGTCTTTCGGCTCGGGACGCCTGGCGTTCTCGTCCATCAGGCGCGCGAGCAGCGCCTGGTCGAGGCTGCCCCAGTTGACTCCGATGCGGATGGGTTTTTCGTGGCGGCAGGCGAATTCGATCATGCGGGCGAACTGCTCGTCGCGCTTGTCGCCCTTGCCCACGTTGCCCGGATTGATCCGCAGCTTGTCGAGGGCGACGATGCACTCGGGCATCTCGGCCAGCAGCTTGTGGCCGTTGAAATGGAAGTCGCCCACGAGCGGCACCTCGAGATTCATCTGCAACAGCCGCGCGCGGATCTTCGGCACCGCGGCGGCGGCCTCGCGCGTATTGACCGTGAGGCGAACCACCTCGGAGCCCGCGCGGTGGAGTTCGGCTACCTGCTGCGCGGTGGCGAGAACATCCGCCGTGTCGGTGTTGGTCATGGACTGCACCATGATCGGCGCCGTCCCGCCAACGCCGACTTTCCCCACCATCACGAGCCGGGTGGGCCGGCGCCGGATCGCCTCGCTCACAAGAAACTCGCCGGGCCGCCCCAAGAGTTTCTTGCCCCTTGAGGGGAGAACCGAGCGCAGCGAAGGTTTTCGGGGCGGGCTCATTCGAGCCTCAACCGGGCAACCTCGGCGCGCGTGTGAGGAGCCAAGTCGACGAGCCTGTCGCCATAGACGAGCGAGACGGCGGCTGCGTTGCCGATCACGATCTCGAAGGGCGGCTTGCCGGTCAGCGCCAGTTGGCTGCCGGCGGGGCTCTCGCCGCTGTGCACCAGCTGCCGGCGCGCATCGGTCACCTCGACCCACGAACGACCGGAAAAGGCGAAGCGCAAGGTCGGCACGGAACTCTCCGGCAAGGATGCCGGCGGCGGCGGCAGGACGCTTGCGCCAGGAGGCGCCGGAGTCGGGGCGATAACCTGGGCAGCCGGCGCCGCGGGTTCCGGCAACTGCCGCACTGACTCGGCGGCTTGCCCGACCACGGTGCGGGTCGGTGCGGACGGGGCGAAGAAGTGCCAGAGCCCGAGCAGGAGGACGGCGATCAGGACGATGAGGGCTGCGGCCAGGAGGGGCGGGAACCGATCGAGGCCCCGCGCCGAACCGGCCGCACCCATGTTTTCCGGGGGCCGCACCTCGACCGGCGCGCTCGGCAGGGCCGCTTCGACCTGTCGCAGCAACGCCCGGGAATCCAGTTTCAGGAGGCGCGCATAATTGCGCACGAACCCGCGCACGAAGGCGCCGCCGGGGAGCGCCGCGTAGTTGTCCGTCTCGAGCGCCTCGATCTGGCGCGGGCTGAATTTCAGCGCCCGGGCAATGTCCTCGACCGAAAGCTGCGCCGCAATGCGGGCCGCCCGCAACTGGCCGCCCACCGCCGCGGGCGCGGCAGCAGCGGACCCGGCCGGGTCCGCCGGGGGCCGCGTCGCGCCTTCGCTCAATCGAACTCTCCGCGCATCATCATGAGGTATTCGGGCGAATCGCGGAACCTGCTGCGCAGGATGCCGGTGTTCGCCGCCTCGCTCCTGCGGTCGCCGAGCTTGCGATCGATGCGCAACGACAGCCACACCGTTTCAGCGGTCGGATCGATCATGGCGTGCAGTTTCCCGAGCCTGTCGCGCGCATCCCCCAGGCGACCCCGCCGGTAATCGAGCTCGGCCAGCAGATAGTGGGCGCGCGGATTGACCGGGTCGATCCTGAGGGCACGCAGCAGGTAGGATTCGCCGGCGTTGTCGTCCTTGTCCATCAGTGCGCACACGCCCATGTTGTGCAGCACCCGGGCCGGAGTACGGTAGAGCGGGTTGCGCAGGACGCGATCGAAGTGGGGGAACGACTCCTTCACCCTGCCGGTCTGACACAGAAACCAGCCGAAGTTGTTGGCGATTTCCGGACTGGCCGGATCGAGACGGACGGCCTGACGAAATGCCGCCTCCGCCTGATCGTTCTGCCCGAGCGCCATGTGCACGAGACCCCTGAGATTGTAGGCCGGGGCATGGCTGTCCAACGCCTCCAGGGCGATGCGCGCCTGGTCGAGAGCGATTTCGAACTGGCCGGCGCCGAGATGGGCGACGCCCAGTTCGGTATGAATCCTGGCGCGCTCGCGCTCGCTCGCGACGACCGGTCTGCCGGGCGAGACCGACTGATCGAGGTTGGCCGACGGCGCCGGCTGCTGCGGCGCCGTCGGCTTGCCGGCGCATCCCGCCAGCGACCAGGCCAGCGCGCACAGGGCC
>JAGXSN010000262.1 GCA_018333815.1 Sulfuritalea sp.
CCTGCCGGCCGGCGTCGATGCGCGCATCGCGGCGATCTTCCGCGAGCACCAGCCGATCGAGCCGGACGGCAATACCGTGATCGAACCCGGCGACGAGGTTTTCCTTCTCGCCGCCAGCCGTCACATCCGGCCGGTATTGAAGGAACTGCGCCGTGGCCGCGAGCCGGTGAAACGCGTGATGATCGCCGGCGGGGGCAACATCGGCCTGCGCGTGGCCCAGGCGCTGGAAGACCGCTACGAAATCAAGATCGTCGAGTTCGACCGGCGGCGCGCCGAACTGATCGCCGGCAAGCTCGCGCACGCCCTCGTGCTAAGCGGCTCGGCGACCGACGAGAACCTGCTGGCGCAGGAAAACATCGACGAAATCGACATGTTCCTCGCCCTGACCAACGACGACGAGGACAACATCATGGCCGCCTCGCTGGCCAAGCGGCTCGGCTGCCGGCGCGTCCTGGCGCTGATCAACCGGCGCGCCTATGCCGACATGGTGCAGGGCGGGCCGATCGACATCGGCATCTCCCCCGCCCAGGTGTCGATCGGCGCGCTGCTGACCCACGTGCGGCGCGGCGACGTGGTCAAGGTGCACAGCCTGCGGCGCGGCGCCGCCGAGGCGCTCGAACTGGTCGCGCACGGCGACAAGAACAGTTCGAAGGTGGTCGGCCGCCGCATCGAGGAACTGCCCAAGATCCATGGCGCGCACATCGGCGCGATCGTGCGCACCGGCAAGCAGGCGGAAGCCGTCCTGCGGGACGGCATCGTGGATTATCAGCGGATCGAGCGCGTCATCATTCCGCATCACGACACGGTGATCGAATCCGACGACCACGTCGTCGTTTTCTGCGTGCGCAAGCGCGAGGTCGCCCAGGTCGAGAAGCTCTTCCAGGTCGGCTTCCAGTTCATCTGATCCGCTTCCATGCGCCGCTTTTTTCCGCTGCTGCGCGTATTCAGCGTGCTGCTGATCGGGTTCTCCTTCTGCCTGGCCGTGCCGATGGCGGTGTCGTGGTATGTCGACGACGGCGCCCATTCGGCCTTCGACGAGGCTTTCCTCGTCACCCTGATGTGCGGACTGGCGCTGTTTCTCGCCACCCACCGCGAACGGCGCGAAATGAAGGTGCGCGACGGCTTCCTGCTCGTCGTGCTGGTCTGGACGCTCCTGCCGCTGTTCGCCTGCCTGCCGTTCTGGCTGCATCTGGACATCTCCTTCACCGACGCCTACTTCGAGGCGGCTTCCGGCCTGACGGCCACCGGCGCGACGGTGCTTTCCGGTCTCGACCACATGCCGCTGTCGATCAATTTCTGGCGCACGTTTTCGCACTGGATCGGCGGCATGGGGGTCGTGGTGCTGGCGGTGGCGATCCTGCCGCTGCTGGGCATCGGCGGCCGCCAGATGTTCCGCGCCGAGACGCCCGGGCCGATGAAGGAAACCAGTCTCACGCCGCGCATCGCCGAGACCGCCAAGGGCCTGTGGGTGGTCTATCTCATCCTCACCCTCGCCTGCGGCCTGACCCTGTGGACCCTGGGCATGCAACCCTGGGACGCGGCGATGCACGCCTTCACGACCATGGGACTCGGCGGCTTCTCCTCCAAGGACGCGAGCCTCGGGCACTTCAACAGCGTCGAAATCGAAATCGCGGTGATGGGCTTCGCCCTGTTGTCGGGAATGAATTACGCCACTCACTTCCTGGCGCTGCGCCAGCGCACGCTCTCCCCCTACCGGCGCGATGCCGAGATTCCCTATTTCCTCGGCGTGCTGGCGATCAGCATCCTGGCGCTGACGTTCTACCTCCAGGCGCTGGGCGTGTTCGGCGAGTTCGGCACGGCGCTGCGCTATGTCGCGTTCCACACGATCTCGCTGGCCACCTCGCTCGGCCTGACAACCGCCGATTACGGCCAGTGGCCGTTCTTCGCCCAGCTCTGGATGCTGTTCCTCGGCAGCTTCATCGCCTGTTCGGGTTCCACCGGCGGCGGCATCAAGATGATCCGCGCCATGATCCTCTACAAGCAGCTCTACCGCGAGTTGCTGCTCGCACTGCATCCGAACGCGATCTGGCCGGTGCGCATCCGCAGCGCCGTCGTGCCGCAGCACGTGGTGGCGGGCGTGATGGCCTTCGGCTTCATCTACATGGTCACCATCGTCACGCTCACGCTGCTGATGACCGCCTCGGGAATGGACATCGTCACCGGCTTTTCGGCCATCGTCGCCACGCTCAACAACACCGGGCCGGGCCTGGGCCAGGTCGGCCCGGCCGCCACCTTCGCCGTGCTCAGCGATTTCCAGACCTGGCTATGCGCCCTGGCCATGCTGCTCGGCCGCCTGGAAATCTTCACCCTGCTGGTGGTGCTGATTCCGGCGTTCTGGAGGAAATAGCCGGTGTCCCGCTTCCTGCCCCTCCTGCGCGTCTTCGGCGTGCTGCTGATGGGCTTCGCGCTGACCCTGCTGACCCCGCTGCTGCTGTCCTGGTACTGGCAGGATGGCGCGACCACGGCCTACGACGAGGCCTTCCTGCTGACCTTCGGCACCGGCCTCGGCCTCTGGTGGGCGGCGCGGCGCTCGACCGCCGACCTCAAGGTGCGCGACGGCTTCCTCATGGTGGTGATGGTGTGGACCCTGCTGCCGGTCTATGCCGCGCTGCCCTTGCTGTTCTACCTGGACATTTCGTTTACCGACGCCTATTTCGAGGCGGTTTCGGGCCTGACCACCACCGGGGCGACCGTCCTGACCAACCTCGATACGCTGCCGCCCTCGATCAACCTGTGGCGCGGCATGATGGTGTGGCTGGGCGGCATGGGGTTGATCGTGCTGGCCGTCGCGGTGCTGCCGCTGCTGGGCATCGGCGGCCGGCAGATGTTCAAGGCCGAGACCCCGGGCCCGATGAAGGACACGCAGCTGACGCCGCGCATGACCCAGACGGCCAAGGGCCTCTGGGCGGTCTATGCGGCGATCACCCTGGCCTGCGCGCTGGCCTACCGCTGGGCCGGCATGGACTGGTTCGACGCGGTCATGCACGCCTTCACGACCATGGGACTGGGCGGCTTCTCCAGCCACGACGCGAGCTTCGGCTACTGGAATTCGCCGGCCATCGAGGCGGTGGCGATCGTCTTCATGCTGGTGGCCGGCATCAACTTCGCCACCCACTTCCTGGCGCTGCACCGGCGCAGCCTCACGCCTTACCGGCGCGATCCCGAGGTCGGCTGGTACCTGGTCGTGGTCCTGGGCAGCGTCGTCGGCATCGCCGCCTATCTCGCCCTGCTCGGGGTCTATCCGGACTTCCTCGCCGCACTGCGGTATGCCGCCTTCAACGTCGTGTCGATCGCCACCACGACCGGCTACGCCAACACCGACTACAGCCTGTGGCCGGCCTTCGCGCCGCTGTGGATGCTCTTCCTCTGCTGCTTCGTCACCAGCGCCGGTTCGACCGGCGGCGGGATCAAGATGATGCGGGCGATCATCCTGTTCAAGCAGGTGTATCGAGAACTGATGCGCGCCATGCACCCGCACGTCGTCTGGCCGGTGCGGATCGGCGGCGCCACGGTCGAAAGCAAGGTCCTCTTCGCGGTGCTCGCCTTCGGCTTCATCTACAGCGTCTCGATCGCCGCACTGACCCTGGTGCTGTCGCTGTCCGGACTCGACACGATCACCGCCTTCTCCGCCGTGATCGCGACCCTCAACAACACCGGGCCGGGCCTGGGCCAGGTCGGCCCGGCCGCCACGTTTGCCGTCCTGAACGACTTTCAGACCTGGGTGTGCAGCTTCGCCATGCTGCTCGGCCGGCTGGAAATCTTCACCCTGCTGGTGGTGCTGACCCCCGCCTTCTGGCGCAAGTAGAACAATCCGGCCGTCCCGTTATAATCCCCTCGACCTGCGGGTGTAGTTCAATGGCAGAACGGCAGCTTCCCAAGCTGCATACGAGGGTTCGATTCCCTTCACCCGCTCCAATTCAGCTTCCATGGAAATCCACTGAGTTCCATAAGCCGTTGTCAGCAAAGAGTATTTCGCCAGACAACGATCCAGTGAGATCCACCGAAATCCACCCGCTGCTGGACTGATTTAGTCCATCCAGTAGTCCATCAAAGCGGTCGGGTTCGAGTCCGGATTGTTCCTGGGGGCGAGCGGGCGATGGGATGAGCATCTGACTCCTGACTCTGTTCAGGAGCAGACATGGCACTTACCGACATGACGGTCCGGCAGGCCAAGGCTACCGGCAAGGACTACACCCTCGGCGATCTCGACGGGCTCTCCCTCGGCGTGAGCGCGCAGGGAGGGAAATCCTGGCACTTCCGCTACACGTGGCTTGGCAAGCAGAAACGGATGTCCCTGGGAACCTACCCGGAGATCAGCCTGCGCGATGCCCGCGCCAGACGTGACGAGGCCCGCGCGCTGCTGGCCAAAGGCATCAACCCCCGGCTCCATCGCGAAAAGGAACGCCAGGCGGTCTCCCTGGCCGCCGAGCACACTTTCGAGGCGGTCTACGAGAAGTGGCTCGCGCACCGCTCGCTCAAGCTCAAGGAAGGCCGGCAGAGCACGCTGGTTCAGATTCGGCGCGCCTTCGACAAGGACGTCCTGCCCGCGTTGCGCAAGCGGTCGATCTACGAGATCAACCGCGCCGACCTGCTTGAGGTCGTCGGCCGCATCGAGCGGCGCAAGGCGCTGTCGGTGGCCGAGAAGGTGAGGACCTGGTTCAACCAACTCTTCCGCTACGCCTTGGTGATCGTGCCGGGACTGGAGCGGAACCCGGCCTCCGACCTCGATGTCGTCGCATTGCCCCAGCCGCCCGTGCGCCACAACCCGTTCCTGCGCATGGAGGAACTGCCCGCTTTCCTGCGAACCTTGCGCAAGTACCCCGGCAGACAGCAAACCCAGCTCGGGATTCGACTCCTGTTGCTGACGGGCGTGCGGACGGGAGAACTCCGCCGTGCGGAGCCGGGGCAGTTCCTTCTGGACGACGGCCTGTGGATCATCGAGCCGGAGAACGTGAAGCAGTTGAAGACGCAGATGATCAAGGCGGGAAAGAACCCTGCGGACATCCCTCCCTACATCGTGCCGCTGTCCGTTCAGGCCATCGAAGTCGTCAGGTTCATGCTGGACCGCTTCAAGCCGGCCCAACGCTATCTGTTCGCCCACGCCAGCGACCTCAATGAGCGCATCAGCGAGAACACCATCAATGGGGCGCTCAAGCGTCTGGGTTACGAGTCGCAACTGACCGGCCATGGCATCCGCGGAACGATTTCGACGGCGCTCAACGAGATCGGCTACCCGAAGGTTTGGATCGAGGCGCAACTGTCCCACGCCGACCGGGACAAGGTGAGCGCGGCCTACAACCACGCGGAGTACGTGGAGCAGCGACGCCGCATGATGCAGGACTGGGCCGATCGGCTCGACCTGTTCGAACAAGGCCAGGTCGAAGCCGCCAGCGCCCACCTGTCCGTCCACCTGGAAGGTGTGACCGGCGCCGCGGAGGATCGGAACGCCGGAACGCCTCCGGGGAAAGCGGCGGCCCCGATTCTGCTGGTGGCAAAGCCGCGGGAAGGCATGTGTCTGTCAACGATCCCGGTACAGCGGCTGTCGGCCGTTCGGGCACCCCGATCCGAGGAGCCAGCCCTGTCGAACATCCAGCGCGAACGGATGCTGCTGCTCGATATCCTGGAGGCGCCCCACAACCTCTCCGTCGCCGAATACGCCAAGCTCGCCGGCAAGTCCCGCCGCTGGATCACTTACGAAATCCAGGCGGGCAACCTCCTGTCGATCAGCCTGGGCAACCGGGGACAGCGCGTACCGGATTGGCAACTCGACCCCCTCAAGCGCCGGCTGGTCCAGACCGTCCTCAGGCAGATGCCCCCGGGAGTGGATACATGGCACATCTACCACGCGCTCACGCGGCCGAGCGGACTGTTCCAGGGGCGGTCCCCGATCGATGCGGTGACGCCGGAGAACCTGCACCTCGCCGTGCATCTGGTATGCGGCACGGCGGGGTCATGCCAAATCAATTCAACCCCTTGCGAGAGGGCGCATAAAATGCCCTCCACATGATCGATGATGGCGATGATCAGCCTTTCATCAACCAGCTTTCCTCGAAACGATCTGCTGGCTTGGGCTTCCCGAAATGAAATCCTTGCGCCAGATGGCATCCCATGGCCAGCAGAGCCGTTGCCTGATCGGCATGCTCGACTCCTTCGGCCAGGGTTTCCAGTTCCATGCTGCGGCCCATCGCGATGATCGTGCCGACGATGGAGCGATCGTTTCGGTCGCTCAACATGTCGCGCACGAAAGAGATATCGATCTTGAGTCTGCTCACAGGGAATCGTTTGAGATAGGACAGCGAGGAATAGCCGGTTCCGAAATCGTCGATCGACAGGGAGAATCCGGCGGCCGCCAGGGCCTGCGTGATCTCCACAGCCCGGTCCGGGTCGCGCATCATCCCACTTTCGGTCAGCTCGAGTTCGATGCGGGCTGAAGTGGCGCCGCTTTCCCGTGCAATCCGCATGGCGGTATCCACGAAGCCGTCGTCCTCGAATTGTCTTGCCGAGACATTGACCGCAACCCTCCCTGGCATCGGGCGACCATCGGTTTCCCATTTTCGAACCTGCCCACATGCTGCGGCGAGCGCCCACTCTCCCAGGGAAACGATCAGGCTGCGCTCCTCCGCGATGGGGATAAAGTCCGCAGGACTGACGGGGCCCCACTCGGGATCCGTCCAGCGCACCAGGGCCTCGGCGCCAATCAGCGCGCCACTGCGCAGATTCACCTGCGGCTGATAATGGAGTTGCAGTTGTCCGGCAATCAGCGCCTTTTCGAGCCGCTGCGCGATCGCGAGGCGGCGCGCCAGTTCATTGCCCATTTCGGCGCGGTAAAAGCGGTAGCCACCGCCGCTGCCCTTGGCGCGGTACATGGCAATGTCGGCATGCTTGAGCAGTGCCTCAACGGACCTCCCGTCTTCCGGAAAAACCGCTATACCGATGCTCGCCGAGACGCTGAAGCTCTGGCTGCCGGCGGTTATCGGGGTCTCCAACGCCTCGGCGATCCGTTCCGCAATACGCACGGCGGCCTTGCCGGAGTCCGAGGCGATGACGACAAACTCGTCGCCAGACAGTCGCGCCAACGTTTCTTCCTCGCGCAGGGCATCGCCAAAGCGCCGCGACACCTCGACGAGCACGCGGTCGCCGGCATCGTGGCCGAGCGTGTCGTTGATATCCTTGAACCGGTCCAGATCGAGGAAGAGCAAGGCGAGGCGCTGGCCACGCCGCTCGGCGGCCGCCAGTTCGTGCCGCAAACGATCCATGAACAGTGCGCGGTTTGGCAGGCCGGTAAGAGGGTCGTAGAAGGCCAGATATTCGATCCGGGTCTCGGCTGCCTTTCGGTCGGTGATGTCCTGCACCGTGCCCACGGCCTTGATCGGTCGATGTTCGTCGTCGATTTCGATCTGCGCGCGTTCCTCCACCCACCGAGTCTCATTATCCACGAGGATGCGATGCTGAAGATGATAGGGTGCGCCCGCGAGGGCCGCGTGCCAAGCCGCATCGACCATCTCCCGATCCTCCGGATGAATGGCGGCCAGGAAAGCCTCGTAACTGACGGCGGTCTTCCTGTCGATGCCGAAGATCCGGTAAACCTCCGGCGACCATGTCAGCGCACCCGTCCGCAGATCGAGCCGCCAACTACCAATGCGAGCGACTTCCTGAGCGCGCAGCAGGGTCGCTTCGCTTTCGCGCAAGGCGTTCTGGAGGTTGGCCTGTTCGGTCATGTCCTCGACAATGAGCAACAGACGGGCTTCTTCTTCTTCTTCTTCTTCCGCAAGGCGGATGCCAGTCAGGGTTGCACGCACCGGAATGGGCGGGCCATCCGGCGCGCGCGCCATTTCGAACAGCAGGTCGCGTTTGACGATGCCGGTTTCTCGAACCTCACGCAGGTGCCGGTCGAGCCCTTTCGCCAGGATCAGCGCCGCGAGCGGCTGGCCATGGGCATCCGCCTCGTTCAACTCGAAGCGTCGGGCAAAGGCGCGGTTGATCGAGATGACCGTTAGGTCGGCGGTCAGTACGGCCAGCCCGTCGGGAATCGCCGAGAACACCAGTTCCGCGTATTCCCGAAGGGACAGGACCGCCTGCCGGTCCGCATGGACATATGTGTCCATCGCCAGTCCCATGTCGAACAGGACAACCTTGAGCAGGGACCGGAGCGTCGCGATGGCCAGGTCGGGGGTGTCGCCAAGGCGTTGCCACAGGTCGGGCAGCGCATCGGACAGATATTTGGCGTACGCCCCGAGATACCACTGTGTTTCCAAACCGATGCGCTGATGCGCGAGACCGACGCGCAGACGATGGCGCACGTAGTCGGCGTCATAGATCCCGGCCGTGAGCGTGTCGAAGTACTGCGCCTGGGTGGTTCTGAGACGATCGAGCGACGCCTCGTCCGGGATGAACCGCCGCGTTTCATCAAAGCGCAACAGGTGGTCGTAGAAACGCCGCGCGAAATCCCGCTCGGTGCCGGCCAGTAGCGCATGCAGGCGTTCAAGCCGAGCGACGTCTTCGTCCGTGAACTCCAGGAACGCTTTGCGTGCGGCGATGCCGGCCTCGTCGAGTCCGAGCGCGGCCATCATCGCCAGTGCCATTTCATCGGCCGGCTTCATCGCCCCCGCTCGCGCAGCCATCCATTCCGGCGATACGAAATGGCCGTCAGGCTTGCTTGCTTGCTTGCTTGCGCAAGGCTCTTTCCATTTCGCGGTTGTTATTCATGGACTCATCCGGTTGCACGGCGGCGGAATACCAAAGGTCTCGCGGTATGCGAGATACAGACGCCGTTCGAGCTGACGCCAGTGTTCTTCGACGATCCGGAACCTCACCTTCGCCCTCCCTTCCGCCAGATGGCGGTGAAGCGTTATGTTGCCGCTGCTGCCCCGCAGGTGATCGGCCAGGCGCTTGCGCAAATCGCGCGTCGAGCCGATATACACCACCGGCAGCCGTTCGGCCGTGTCGGCAGGGCATCGGCTCTCGGCGGCGGCGGGCGCGCGAATCTCGTAGACGCCTGCCCGGGATGGCACATGCGTCGCCAGGGCCGACGGCGTCAGGGGCAGCAACGCGGAGAATCCTTCCGTTGCCGTCCGATAGTCCGCGAGCGCCGCGCGACGGCGGCAGTCGGGAACCGCGAGCTGGTGACGGATAGCGGCGATCGATCGCCGCGAAAGGCGGGTTCCGTGTTGTTGTTCCAGAAGCGCGGCAAGCTGTGCGTCTGACCATGGGCGCGCAATCTCGCCTGCAAGAAGCAGTTGCTTTTCGTTTTTTACCAAGAAATCGAGGCGATGACAATGCAGTAGCCGTTCGCTGGGAAATAGTCGTGACAGAGGCAATGTCTTGCCGTCCGGCATCGTGATGGCGAGACCGCGCACGAGCCGGGAAATGCGTCCTGCATCCGCCACCATGGGCAATTCCGCACGTTCGTTGATGCGTCGCGATATGTGCGCCTGCGGCAAGGGAACGAGCAGGAGCGGATCGCTCGTAGCGAGAAAGTCTCGCTGCGCCTCCAGCAACGAACTCATCACTGCGTGGGTGAGGCGGTTGCGGCTATTGACGAGGCGCAAACGATGGAGCAGCACCACCTGCTCGCCGGCAATGGCGCCAGATGTACGCAAATCGCTGATCGTGGTCTCGTCAAACCGGTACTCCCGGGCAAACGCCGCATGCCGGTAAATGAAGGCCGGATCGCTGCCAAGGTGAACGATCCGGCCGAGGCTGGACGGTCCCGGTCGGTGCGCAGCGAAGTCTGGCTCGACGCTGGCGCCGGCGAGAAGACCGGGGGTTACCCAGAGGGCAGAACGGAAATGGGGCGATTTCTCGATCTCTGCAACGGCTCGTTCGTAATATCCGAGTGGCTGACTCAGGCACCGAGCCAGAACGATCTTGCCAAGGGCTGCGGCATCCAGTCGATTGTTGTTTTTCTTCAAGGGTAGTACTTAGAAATCAAGGCCGGCAGCAAGTGCCTTCTCAGGACTGGCGGCGGGCGATAGTGCCAGATAAGGATTATTCGGTGGCGCGTTGGTGAACAGGACCTGCGGGTCTTCCAGCAAATAGCCGTGGAGGCGGCGCGATTTCCGTGGCCCCGTGACCGTGCAGGTCCAGATGTTCAGGCCGCTACGTTGCTTGCGGTGCAGTTGCAGCTTCTCGAATCGTTTCTGCACCCATTGCCAATCGGCCAACTGTTCCTGCCTTGCAAGGAAAGCGGTCTTGGGGTGCTCCTGGACATAGCGCTGGAACACGCCCGGACTGACCAGATAGACGGTATCGGCGACCGTATGCACCAGCGCCTTGGCGTCATTGATGATGAGCGTGCGCGCCTCGATGCGCCGACGCAGCCAGGCGACGAAGTGCTCGCCCGACGGCATCTCCTCCAGCGCTGGGGTCGAGGCAGGTGCCGGTGCTCTCGAGTCGGCCGTGGCTCCTGGGTCACCGGAC
Organism: Sulfuritalea sp.; assembly: GCA_018333815.1. Taxonomy (GTDB): domain Bacteria; phylum Pseudomonadota; class Gammaproteobacteria; order Burkholderiales; family Rhodocyclaceae; genus Sulfuricystis. The sequence continues at coordinate 10,441 of JAGXSN010000262.1, forward strand.
TCGATGGTTCGGCCTTCCATGGCGGGAAGGGGTGACTCGTTGGCCGATGAAGAGCCGGCCAACGCCACGTCGGAGGTGCCAAGCAGACCCAGCAACGCTTCGATGCCATCACCGGCTGGCTGCACCGGCAAAGACTCGGATACGGCCGAATCCTCCACGACTGGCAGCGACGCGGGAATGGTCGGTTCCACCTCCTCCTGCACCACCGTCACCGTTCCGGCGAACGGCGGAGGCCGCTCGTCGCCTTCCCAGATCAGGGAGGGCGCGAGGCGCAGGAGCGTGAAGGTGTGCGACCAGCCCGCGTCGCTGGTGACGGTGGCCTTCCAGATCGCCTTGCCCTCCGGCGTCGGCTGCGCGATGCCATGGTCCTGCAGCACGTTGAAGACGGCGGTGTTGCTGGAGGGGATGCCTTCGATGCCCTGGGACAGCAGATGGGCACGCAGTTTGTCCGAAACCGTCTTGCTGACCAGCCACAGCGCATCCTGAGTCAGCCATCCATCCGAGGCCTGGGGCTGGTTCAGCTTGAATTCCTCCTTGAGCAGATAGCGCAGGCCGTCCAGCAGCTTGCGCTGCAGCGCGTGCCTGGGCGCCGCCAGCGCCTTGCCGGGATCGCCGCCGAGTTCCTGGGCGACCGATGCCTGGTCGGCCTGCACGACCAGCTCGCCGAGCGTGCCGGCATGCTCGTACTGGCCGGCCAGCACATACAGCAGCGCGGCCCAGAGGTTGGGATAGCCGCTGAGCCAGTCGAAGATGTCCCGATCGAGAAGGCGCGCGTAGAGCAGCCCGGTGGCTGCGCTGTGCAGGCGGTACTCACGCTCCTTTCGGTAACGGAAACGGTAGGGCTTTCGGAGCGGACCATGCCAGGGATGCCAGATCGTGCCGTCGGCATGCTCGACGTGCAGATCGACCGCAATCTTGCCGATGTCGTGCAGCAGGGCCGCGTAGGCCGTGCCTGCGGTCCAGGCTTCGGCCTG
>JAGXSN010000263.1 GCA_018333815.1 Sulfuritalea sp.
CCGTGGACACGCTGCGCGATACGCTGCGCATTTTTGCCGAGATGATCGGTGGCACGCCCGATGCGGTCACCGGCCTCAAGCAAGGGGGCTTGCGCGTCAACGCCGCCGCCATGGAGCAGGCGGCGCAAAAAGGCTACGCCACCGCCACCGACCTGGCCGACTACCTGGTGCAAAAGGGGCTGCCCTTTCGCGACGCGCACGAGTGCGTGGCGCACGCCGTCAAGGCCGCCAGCAGCCACGCCTGCGACTTGGCCGAGCTGCCGCTGGCGGTGCTGCAAGGCTTTCACCCGCTGATCGATGCCGACGTGTACGACTGCCTGAGCCTGCGCGGCTCGCTCGAGGCGCGCTCGACCGTGGGCGGCACGGCGCCGGCCCAAGTGCGGCTGCAGCTGGCGCGCCAGCGCGCGCGGCTGGGGCTGGATGAACCGGCCGCTGCAACCGCCTAAAAACCGCGCTGCCGCCTCTGCGGTGCGGCCCCCCTGCGCGCGCCGCCTTAAGCCGCCGGCTGCTCCAAGCCCGCAGCAAAACCGCCTTCGGCCACCTCGACCCGGTTGCGGCCGTTGCGCTTGGCGCGGTACAGGGCCACATCGGCGCGCGCCACCATGCTCGACAGACTGAGGTCGCACGCATCAAAGGCGGCCACGCCGAAGCTGGCCGTCACACGCAGGCTGCGATCCTCCCAGCGCACCGGGTTGGCCTCAAAATGGCAGCGGATGCGCTCGGCCGCGTGGCGCGCCACGTCGGCGCTGGTGCGCGGCAGCAACACCACGAACTCTTCGCCGCCCCAGCGGCAGGGCAGGTCGGAGTCGCGCATCTGCTCGCGCAGCAGCTCAGCCAGGTGCACCAAGGCCGCGTCGCCACAGGCGTGGCCGTGGTTGTCGTTGATGGCCTTGAAGTGGTCCACGTCGAACATGATGAACGACAGCGGGTCTTCGTAACGCAGGCTGCGTTGGATTTCGGCGTCGGCCAGCTCGATGAAAGCGCGCCGGCGCAGCAAACCCGTCAGGCCATCGGTGCGCGCCGTGCGCTCGGCCTCGAGCTTTTGCAGGCGCAGCTCGTCGGTGGCTTGCTGCACCTGCTGCTTGAGCTCTTCTTGCGTGACGGCAACTTGGCCGGCCATGCGGTTGATGCCGCTGGCCAACTGGGCCATCGGGCCGCAGCGCTCCACGTCGGCGCGCGCCTGCAACTGCCCACCGCCGATGCGGCGCACCACGTCGCTGATGTGGGCCACCGGCCGCGTCACGCTGGAGGCGATCAGGGCCGAGAGCAGCGCCGCCAACATGAGGGCCAAGCCAGTGGCCGCCAGCGCCCACAGCAGCAGCTGCCGGCTGCTGCGCTGCAGCGCGCTCAGGTCGTATTCGAGCGCCACGTAACCGAGCACCACCGGCTCGGCCACCCCAGACTCCAGCAAGCCGGCGGCCAGCGGATCATCGACCGCCATCAATGGCGAGCGCACCTCGTGGATCACCCACAAGCGCTCGCCATCGAGGTGCACGCGGTTGCCTGAAAAATCGGGCAATTGGGCGCCAAAGCGCCCTGCGCCGGCCTGAAACTGCCCGCCGGCTGCGCGCAGCGCCACCGCCACCACATCGCTGTCGCTGTCTTTGGTGGCGCCGGCCAAGCGCTGCAGGGTCTGCACGTCGGCGGCAAACAGGGCAAATTCGGCTTGGCTGGCCAGTTGCTTGGCCACCGCCTGTGCCTGGTGCTGCTTGGCTTGCAGCAGCTCGTGGCCATGGCGTTGCACAAACACGGCCAGCAACACCAGCACCACCAGCACCGCCGGCAGGGCAGCGGCCAGCCACAGGCGCAGGCGCATCTGGCGCAGCATGGGGTCGGGGTTCATCGGGCACCCCCTTCGGACGCGGCGCTGTTGCGCTGCATCAGCGCCCCGGCCAGCATGGCCACCGAGGGCAACTGCAGGTTGAGCGAACGCGCCACCGGCTCGTTGATGTCCAGTTCAAACTGGCTGGCCCACTGCTGTTGCAAGCGCGCCCCGGGCTGTTGCGCCAAGCGCAGCAGATCGAGCATCTGCAGCGCCGCTTGTGCGGGCGTGGTGTACAGGCCCAAGGTGGCCCCTGCACGCACATGGGCCCGAGTGAAAGACACCACCGGCAGGCGCTGGCGGTAGGCCGCGATCAGCAAGTTCTGGAACTGGCTGGGCTGCACCACTTGGGCGTCGGGCAACAGCAGCAGCGCCTCGCTGCCGTCGAGCACCCGGCTCAGGGCGGCAAAGAGCTCGGCCGGCCCGTCGGATTCGTGCAACTGCGCCGCTTGCATCTGCCAGTGGCGCGCACGCAGCGCCTCTTGCAGCGGCTCACGCCAGGCGCGGGTGGCGGGGCCAAACAGCACCCCAACGCGGGCGCGATCGGGCAAAGCCAGCCGCAGCAGTTCGGCCAAGCGCGGCAGCGGCTGGTCCAACCAAGCCACATGCGTGCGGCCGCGCAGCGCAGCGGGCAAACCCGCCCATGCCGCCTGCGACAGCAGGCCCGCCACCCACGGCATGGCCGGCAAGGCGGGGGGCTGGCGCTGCGCCCAAGCCGCCAGCGCGCGCGCACCCAGCAACATCAGGGCCGAACCCGAAGCCAATTGCTCCCACTGCGCCCAATCGGACCACAGGCCCGCCTGCAGGGGCAGCGCCGCGCCGCCGCGCAGGACGCGCAGCGCCTCGTCTTGGGCCGCGTTGCGCTCCGACATCACCACCCACAGGGGCGCAGGGCTGGCAGCGGTGGCGGCAGGCGTTGCGCTGGCAGCCACCCCTTGCGCCCATAGGTCGGCACTGGCGAGGTGGCCCAAGCCCAGCAGCCCCAAGCCGGCCAGCAAACCCATGCGCCGGGCGGGCTGTTCGGGCTCAGAATTCGAGGCGCAGGCTCGCATAGACGCGCCGGTTGCTGAGCCGATCAGGCACGAATTCGTCGATGTCGCCGCCGAGCGACTGCACCACCAAGGCGGCTTCGGCGCGCGCGCCACCCCAGTCGAAGGCGCGCGCCAAGCGGGCATCAACGCGGGTGATGGAATCCACCGCGTTGGCCGGCCTGCGCCATGCCATGCCGTTGTGCTCGTGCAGCATCAGCGCCACGTCCCAGCCATGATCCAGCCGCTGAAACAAGGCCACGGTGCTCAGGCGATCGGGCGGCTCGCGCCCTGTAGGCCCGGCTTGGTGCCAGCGCATCTGGTTGAAGGACTGGTTCAGGCGCAGTTCGGTGCGCTCACTGGGGCGCCAGATCAGCTGGTACTCGAGCCCGCGCAATGTGAAGCCGGGGGCGTTGACGTACTGGCGCGTTTTGTCAGGGTGCTCAAAAAATTGGATGAAATCGCCCATGCGCTCTTGGTACAGCCGCACATCCAGATTCACGCGCCCCTCGGCCAAGCTGGCGTGGTAGCCCAGCTCCTGCGCTTGCAAGACCTCATTGCGCAAAGCCGGGTTCGGGCGGTGGACCGTGCCGACTGGCGTGCGGTTGATGTAAGCGCGCACATCGGAACTGCGCTCGAACAACAGCGGCGGCCGTTCGGCGCGCGTGAGGCCGGCGCGCAGCGTGTGGCCGGGCGCTACCTCGTGGTTGAGCATCAGGCGCGGGGCCAAGTAGCTGCCGGTGTCGCTGCGGTAGCCAGCAAACAGGCCGGCATTGAGCAGCCACCGCGGTACCGGTGCCCACTCCGCGTGCCCGAATACCCGCCAATCGCGCACGCCCACGCGCTCGGTGGTGGTAAACAACACCGGCGCAAAGCTGCTGTCGTCGCGCACACCGCCTCCCAGCACCCAGCGCCAGCTCGGCGACATCACGCGCGTGTGCTCGAGTTCCAGCGCCAGCCGCCGCTCGTGATAGATTAAGCCGGCGATGTTTGGTATAGGCGAAAAACTAAAACCAATCGAATCCGTCTGGCTCGGATCGTTGAGGCGCTCTTCATCCCACGACAAGGAGGCCTTCCAAGTGGCATCAGGGCCATCGGCATACCGCCATTGCAACAGCGCATGGGACTTGCGCAAACCGATGTCGCGCTGCGGGTCGTCGCGATTGCTCGCAAATCCATGACCAGCATCCCACTCGCTTAAGCCGGCTTGGAACATCAACTCGGTAGCGGGGCGGGGCTTGAGGTCGGCGCGCCAGAGCAGTTGCACGCGCTCGTGGCTGTCGTGCAGGTCGCGCAGGCCGTGGTCGGCGCTGCGGCTCACGCTCAAGCGCTGCGCCAGCCCCGGCACCCCCCAACCGATGCGCGCGTAGGCGTCGGCCACGCCACCACCACCGGCAGTGAAGCTCACCGCTTGGCCCAGCGTGTCGAGCGTGTGGCGCGTCACCACGTTGATGACGCCAAACAGGGCGTGCGCGCCAAAAGCGGTCGAGTTGCTGCCGCGCAGCACCTCGATGCGTTCGACCTCCTCGATCGGCACCGCGTTGAGCGCCCTAAAACCGCCACCAAAGTAACTGGGGCTGTAGAGCGAGCGCCCATCGACCAAAATCAGGCTGCGCACCCCGTATTCGTCCACCGGCGCATGATAAGCCGCCACCAAGTTGGCACCGTTTAGGCCTGCCACCATATACCCCGGCACCAGCCGCAGCGCCTCGGTGATATTGCGCGCACCCGAGCGGCGCAGGGTCTGGCGGTCGAGCACCGTGACCGCGCCGGGTGTGTCGGCCAGCGGCTGCGCCAAGCGCGTCACCGACAGCACCTGCAGCGGCGCCTTTTCGGCAAAAAAATCGGGCTCGGCTTGCGCCATCAGATCAAACTGGGCAGATTGGGCTGCTTGGGCCAGTAGGGGCATTGGCGCGGTTTCAGCCACTCCGGG
>JAGXSN010000264.1 GCA_018333815.1 Sulfuritalea sp.
GGCGGCGCCCTGCTGTTCTGGCTCATCGGCGCCTATGCGCCCGCCGATTTCGTCGGACACTTCACCGTCTTCGTGCTGGCCTGCTTCGTCGGCTACATGGTGATCTGGAACGTCACGCCGGCCCTGCACACGCCCCTGATGAGCGTGACCAACGCGATTTCCAGCATCATCGCGATCGGCGCGCTGGTGCAGATCGCCCCGCCGGTCGCGGGCGCGGACGGCAGCCGGCCGGACGGCCTGATCCTCGCCCTCGCCGTGGTGGCGCTGGTCTGCACGGCGATCAACATGTTCGGCGGCTTCGCCGTGACGCGCCGCATGCTGGCGCTGTTCCGCAAGTGAAGGGGAGGCCGACGTGAGCGCCAACCTTTCCGCCGTCGCCTATCTCGCCGCGATCGTCCTGTTCATCCTCAGCCTAGGCGGGCTCTCCAACCCCGAGACGGCCCGGCGCGGAAATCTCTACGGCATCGTCGGCATGGTCGTCGCGGTGCTGGCCACCATCCTCGGCCCGCGCGTCACGGCCGCCGGACTGCCGTGGATCGCCGTCGCCCTCGCCGTCGGCGCGCTGATCGGGCTCTACGCGGCGAAGGTCGTCAAGATGACGCAGATGCCCGAGCTGGTCGCCCTGATGCACAGCCTGGTCGGCCTGGCCGCCTGTCTGGTCGGCTTCGCCACCTACATCGACACCTCGATCGCCTACAGCGGCGCCGAGAAAGTCGTCCACGATCTGGAGATCTATATCGGCATCTACATCGGCGCGGTGACTTTCTCCGGCTCGCTGATCGCCTTCGGCAAGCTTTCCGGCAAGATCGGCGGCAAGCCCCTGCTGCTGCCGGCGCGCCATTGGCTCAACGGCGTCGCCGCGCTGGCCGTGATCTATTGCGGCTATGCCTTCGTCCAGGCCGACGGTGTGGCGGCCGGCGTCTGGCTCCTGTTGCTGATGACCACGCTCGGCCTGCTGTTCGGCATCCACATGGTGATGGCGATCGGCGGGGCCGACATGCCGGTGGTGGTCTCGATGCTGAATTCCTATTCGGGCTGGGCCGCCGCCGCCACCGGCTTCATGCTGGCGAACGATCTCCTCATCGTCGTCGGCGCGCTGGTCGGATCGAGCGGCGCGATTCTCTCCTACATCATGTGCCGGGCGATGAACCGCAACTTCCTGGCGGTCATCTCGGGCGGCTTCGGCACCGGCGATGGCGGGACAAAAGGCGGCGCCGGCGCGAAGGCGCCCGCCGGCGAAGTCGCGCCGATTTCCGCGCAGGAAACCGCCGAGCTGCTGCGGGACGCGAAAAGCGTCGTCATCGTGCCCGGCTACGGCATGGCGGTGGCCAAGGCCCAGCATACCGTCTTCGAAATCACCCGACTGCTGCGCGAGCGGGGGGTCGAGGTGCGCTTCGGCATTCATCCGGTGGCCGGCCGCATGCCCGGCCACATGAACGTGCTGCTGGCCGAGGCCAAGGTGCCCTACGACATCGTGCTGGAGATGGACGAGATCAACGCCGACTTTCCCGCCACCGACGTGGCGATGGTGATCGGCGCCAACGACATCGTCAACCCCTCGGCCCAGGACGACCCGGGGAGCCCGATCGCCGGCATGCCGGTGCTCGAGGTGTGGAAGGCGAAGATCTCGATCGTCATGAAGCGCAGCATGGCCTCCGGCTACGCCGGGGTCGATAACCCGCTCTTCCACAAGGACAACAACCGCATGCTGTTCGGCGATGCGAAGAAAACCCTCGACGCGGTGCTGGCGGCGCTGAAGGCGTGAGACTCGGCGCGGGCGGGACGGCGGCGTCGTCCCGCCCGTGATCAGGAGGTCACCTGGATTTCGATCTTGCGCGGCTGGGCGTGGGCGGCCTTCGGAATGCGCAGGGTCAGCACGCCGTTGGCGATCTCGGCGGCCACTTTCCCGCTATCCAGTTCCTTCGACAGGGTGAACACGCGGCGGTAGCGCGGCAGGTCCAGGTCGGCGTGGATCGACTCCATGCCCTCCGGTATGGCGAAGTTCAATTCGCCTTCGATGATCAGCTTGTCGCCGTCCACCTGCAGGGTCAGCTTGTCCTTCGGCACGCCGGGCAGGTCGGCGTAAAGCGTGATGCCCTGGGCGTCTTCGATGACATTCGTCGGCGGCAGCAGGCCGGCCGCGGGGGCGTTGTCGGGGGTCTTGTCGACGGCATTGCTCATGACGGAGTTCTCCTTACTGGATGCTGATGCGGCGCGGCACGGCGCTTTCCTTGCGCGCGATGCTGATGTGCAGGACGCCGTCGCGGTACTTCGCCGTGGCGCTGTCCGGTTCGACGTCGTCGGGCAGGCTGACGACGCGACGGAAGCGGCCGGAGAAGCGCTCGCCGATGTGCAGCGTCGCCTGCTTGGGCGGCGCGGGCAGGTTGCGCTCGCCGGCGAGGGTGAGCACGCCTTTCTCGATCTGCACCTCGATGGCGGCCGGATCGATGCCGGGCGCAAAGGCGTAAATCTCGACGGACTGCGGCGTGCTGCCGATGTTCAGGGCCGGAAAGCCGCCGCGCAGGCCGCCGCGGATGCTCGGATCGTAGGTCTGCTCCAGGCCGCGCTGCAGGCGTTCCAGTTCGGCGAAAATGCTGCCGGGGAAAAAGCTGCGATGGAAATACATGGAAACCTCCTGGCTCGATTCGGCGCCCGGCGGGCGCCCTCCGACAAGGATATGGCACTGGCCGGAAAAACTTCAAGTCAAGCCGTCGTGGGCATTGCCCTCCGGGTGCGCGCCTCAGTCGCTCCCCCGTTCCAGCCAGCGCAGCAAGGTGGCGAAGAGGACGTCCGGGTCGATCGGCTTGGGCAGATGGTCGTCCATGCCGGCCTCCAGGCAGGCCTGGCGATCCTCCTCGAAGACGTTGGCGGTCATCGCCAGGATCGGCGTGGCGCGGTTGGACGAGTCGGCGCGGATGGCTTTGGCCGCATCGATGCCGTTGAGGACGGGCATCTGCAGGTCCAGGAGGATCAGGGCGTAGCGCTGGCGGCGGGCCAGTTCGAGCGCGGCGGCGCCGTCCGGCGCGACATCGACCTGGAGCCCGACGGCCTCGAGCAGGCACAGCGACACCTCGCGGTTGATCGGCTCGTCCTCGGCCAGCAGGACGCGTGCGCCGGGGAAATGCGCGCGGATGCGCCGCTCGATGGCCTCCACGTCGTCCGTCGGCGCTGGCGCGGCGGCCTGGGCCGCCAGCGGCAGGGCGATCTCGAAGCGGAAGGTGCTGCCGCGGCCGGGGGCGCTTTCCACCTCGATCGTGCCGCCCATCAGGCCCACCAGGCGCTGGCTGATCGCCAGGCCGAGGCCGGTGCCGCCGTAGCTGCGCGTCGTCGAGCTGTCGGCCTGTTCGAAGGCGTTGAACAGGCGCGCTTGCGCCTCGGGCGCGATGCCGATGCCGGTATCGATCACCTCGAAGACCAGCCGGGCCACCTCCGGCGCGGCCGGGACGCGCCGCACGCGCGC
>JAGXSN010000265.1 GCA_018333815.1 Sulfuritalea sp.
ATGAGCATGACCACCAACACGCACAACGGGCGCTGGAGCCACCGGCTGGGCCGGGGGGCTGGCCGTGCCTGGCGTGGATACCTGCGCCGCGAGCAGCGTGTCGCCGGCTGGCTGGTGACGCGCGGGGTGCCCACAGGCGCGGCGACGGCGGTGCTCTGGATCGTCAAGCTGGCCGTGCTTGGCATGCTGCTCTACACCGTATCCTGGCTCGTCCTGCTGCTGGCCTTTGCGGTGGTTGCCGCATGGCTCGAGCGGAATGCCGATGCGGACGACGAGAAGCAGCCGGAACTTAGAGACGGACACTCGGGCGTCGGCCTGTACGACAAAGATGACTGGCGGATCGACATGGGCGATCCCGACGAGCCGTAGCCGCCGCATCAACGCGAGAGAGTGCTCCTTACTTCGCGGCACCTTTCGATACGGCCGTCATCGCAAGGCGAGAGCCGCTACCTCCAGCCGACTTCGCATCGGACGTGCCAGTGATGAGACCGCCCAGGAAGTTTCCAGCGCGAACTCCTGCCCATCCGAGTGCCATGACCCAGAACGTCGGCAGCACGATGAACATCATCGCCATGACGAAGTTCAGCAGCATGTCCCCGAAGGCGTTGTTCAGGCCGATCAGGGGATCGAAGTTGGTGTGCGGCCGATTTGCCCCGAATCCCCAGCCATAGAGGGCATCGAGGATCGTGCTGTCGATCCAGCGCGCGAGCTGGAACCAGAAGTCCACGAAGAACAGCGCGAACTGGACGCAGCTCACCGTCACCACCGTCTTCAGGTCGTAGGTGCCGATCAGCAGCACCAGCGGGATGCAGATGACGAGCGCCATCTTGAGCATGGTCAGCACCATCGGCAGCGCCTGGCGCACCACGTCCATCGCAGGAAAGAAGCCCAGCGAACCGACGGTCAGACCCAGGTCGCTCGCGCCGCGCGTGACGATGTTCGGCAGCGTCTTGTCGATCTGGCCGCCGTAGTCGGTGTAGACGGCGCCCTGGTTCATCTTCTGCTGCCTCGGCGAGACCACGGCGCGGATCACCGAGTCATTGACCTCGCTCTGCGACAGGAAGCCCACCCAGCGCCCGATGCGAGTCAGCAGGTCCGGGTCGACCTGTGCCAGCAGCCGGCTGCGCAGTCCCTGGCCGCCATCGGCCCACCACTGCCGGCAGGATGGATAGCCGCCGCCGCTGTCCACCTGTGCCAGACCCGCATCGCGGGTCGCGTCGTAGGGCCAGGCCGTGCGTGGGGTCTTGGCGCGATAGGTGTCATAGAAGCCGGGCGTGTCGAGGAAGTAACTCGACCCGATCCAGGTGACGTCGTTCATCTGCTCGTCGGAGAGCGTCGGCCGGTTCATGAACAGCTTGGCGCGCGACGGCCCGTAGCAGTCGTGCGTGAAGTCGGCGACCTCCTGTGCCAGCACCGGATCGTCGATGCGCGTGGCATCCACATCCATGCGAATCTGACGCAGGTCCGTGCCGCAGGGAATCGCCGCCACCGCGGAGCCCGTCACGGCTTTCGACAGCGCGTGCATGAAGAACCACCACACCGGCACCAGCGCGCTCTGGTCGTTGAGCGCCGTGTAGACGTTGGACCAGCCCGTGTCGTTGGGCAGCGGGACACTGACCTGGCATTGCGCGGAGCGCGTGGTGTCGAACCTGATCGTGGCGAGATCCACCGGGATGAACGGGATGCCGGCGAACATGATGACCACGATCGCCACCCACACCCGGTTCTCGATGCGCATCGACGACAGCACGCCCTTGTTGCCTTCGTCCGCACCTTCGCTGCGGGCCTTGAGCCACTCCTGGATCACGATGGCCACGAACGGCAGCGCGAACACGCCGCTGGCCACGAGAATGCTCCAGATGCCGTTGTTGACCACCCAAGCTACCAGGGTCAGGTAATACTCCAGGTAGTCCGTGGTGTAGAGCGTCATGCCTGCCTCCCGGTCTCAGCCGTGCCGCAGCAGTTGGCTGGCTTCCAGCGCGACCACGGAGATCACGGCCGCGATCTCCGTGCGCAGCAGGCGCTGATGCGTCTCGCGGGACGGCTCCCGCCGCAACAGGCGCCGACGCATCCACCACCAGCCGTAAGCCGTCGCTCCGTAGAGGCACAGCCGCCACACGAAGAAGTGGCCGGCGTGCGCCTGCAGCCAGTGCTGCCAGCCCTCGACGCCGCCGACCACGTGGATGCCGGCGATGTTCACCGCCACCGCGGCGGCGACCACGAGCAAGGTCCACAGCAGCGCCACACCGACGCGGCGGTTGAACAGCCATGGCAGCCGCAGCCAGGCCAGCCGGCTCATGGCGTACCGCTCCGCGGCCTCTGGACTTCCCGCAGACGGTCGCGCGTGGTGTCGCCCTCGAAGACGCCGCGCGAACCGGCAGCGCGGGTGCTGTGGCGCTGGATGATCGCCATCGCCGAGTTGCCGGCCAGCGTGCGCCGCAGCTCCAGTTCGGTCTTGAGGTTGTTGATCTCCTGCTCCAGCGCGCTGTTCTCCTGGTCTACCGCCTGCACGGCCAGTTCGTTGGCGGCGACGTTCGGCTCCTTCTTGCCAGTGAGCAACGTGCGTTGCAGCAGCAGGGCCTTCTCCAGCACGCTGGACAGCGCCGCCTCCGACGCCAGGCGCTTGCCCAGCACGTCCTGGTCGGGTTCGTCACGCAGGGCCTCGATCACGCCGCGGGTGATCGGCAGCGAGCTGCTGCCGGCCGCGTCGAGATTGGCCAGCGTCGTCGGCCGGGTGCCCGTCACCAGTTCCTGCAGCGCCTGCAGCTTGGTCTCGTACTCTTCCTGGATCATTGGCGTCAGCCCGACGCCAGGCGTGGTCTGGGTCTTCGTGCAGTTTTCGCAGGTGCGCTGCTCGCGTTCGCCCAACACGCGGGTCGCCCAGTCCGCGGCCGCCTGGGGCGAGGACCAAGTTTGGCAGGTCAGGCGGTTGCCGCAGGCGCTGCGCGCGATCGACGAGGTATCGGTGGCGCTGCGCCCGTTGAGCAGGTTGTAGCCCGCGCGCGTCACATCGCCGACCACCTTGATCGAACTCTGACCGGAGCCGCCCGCGTTGCCGCCGCCGACCCATGGCACGCCGTTGTTCCCTTTGTTGGACTCGGCCTGCTCGATGGCGGAGACGGCATCGGTGCTGCTGACCGCATCCCGCAGCGCCATCCCTTCGGCGAGCTGGTCCCAGCCGGCCTGGCCTCCGGCCATGTCCGCCATGCGATTGGCGATGGCCCGGCAGGTCATCTTCGAGCGGTCGAAATCCAGGCGCGCCTGGAGGATGCCGTTGGTGAGCAGGTTGTACAGCCCCGGGTCGGCGCGCTGGATGATCAGGGCCGGCAGCGAGGCCACGGCGCTGGTGGCGTTCTGGATCACGTTGCTCATGATCGTCTGGAAGCCGTTGGTGATGCCGTTGAGCTGGTTCTGCAGCGTCGTGGTGATGCTCATGTCGCCGCAGATCAGGTTGCTGTTCCAGCCGACGCCGACGCCGATGCTCTGCATGTTGCCGGCACCACCCATCGACACGGCCCGGCCGCCGCCGATGCTGTAGAGCACGTCGTCGCCGATCACGCTGCCGCTGACGTTCACGCCATTGGGATCGATGCGGGTCTGCGCCCAGGCGACGCCGACGACCAGCGTGATGGCCGCCACGAGCAGCGTGGCCCGCAGGGGCGACTTCGCGCGGCGCAGGAAGTGACGGAGGGAGGCGGTCATCGTGGGTTCCTCACATGAAATCGACGCTGCCGAGGAAGACCTGGCCACGGCGCCGGCAGCAGGAGTACGGCCGCCACAAGGCCCAGGCGTAGTCGCCTTGCTGGGCCTGCACGCGGGTGCGGCTGTGCGGGAAGACCACGCAACTGTTCGAGAGCGTGGGCGTCAGCTCCTGCCACTTGCCCGTCGAGGCGTCGGTCTCCATCA
>JAGXSN010000266.1 GCA_018333815.1 Sulfuritalea sp.
CCCTCAGCGTCGAGGTCGAGGTGCGCCGCGAGGGCAAGATCCACGCGGTGAGCTTTTCCGCAGGCGGCGAAAAGGTGTCGCCGCTCCGCGTCGCCGGCGACTGCGGCAAGCAGACCGGCACGCGCGTCCGCGTCGTGCCCGATCCGAAGTATTTCGACTCGCCCAGGGCGCCGCAGGCCGAGCTCGAACGCCTGCTGCGCTCCAAGGCCGTGCTGCTGCCCGGCGTCAAGGTCACGCTGGCGGTCGAGCAGTCCGACGGCAAGCTCGCCGAGAAGACCTGGCGCTATCCCGAGGGTCTGGCCGGCTACCTCAAGGAGATCGCCGGCGAAGAGCAAGCGGTCGCGCCGATCTTCGCCGCCGAGAACTACGCCGGCAGCGACGACGACAACTTCGCCGCCGGCGAAGGCGCGGCCTGGGCCTTCGGCTGGTGGCAGGAGAATGCGCCCGCCGAGTCCTACGTGAATCTGATTCCGACCGTCGCCGGCCAAGTACGGCATCCTCACCTAGTCTCTGCCGCATCGTCAATCGGTCGTCGCCAACGGCTGGATCGAAGGTCTGACAGTCGTGGCCATCATCCTCGGTGTCGTGCTCGGCGGCGCCATGATCCGTCCCGACTTCTGCCAGAACATGCTGGCCTTCGACATGCCCCTGTTCGACACCGGCATGGTCGTGGTGCGCGACACTTGGGTCGCCATGCCGCTGCTGGTGATGGTCGGTATTTTCTCCGGATTTTTCGTTGTGCCGATGAATGCCCTGCTCCAGCATCGTGGCCACATCCTCATGGGCGCCGGCCACTCCATCGCCGTGCAGAACTTCAACGAGAACCTGTCGATCCTGATCCTGATCATGACCGGCATCTACTCATTGCTGATCTGGGCCGGCCTGCATATCTACTGGGGCATCTCATGATGTTCGGCCTGTTCTTCGCCGGCACGATGTGGCTGGTGCAGCGCCGCCACGCGGCCAACCAGCGCGAACACGATGATGTCATCCATCTGGAGGATGCGCGCCATTGATTGGTTTCAGGCATACGCGGGAGCAAATTCCGTTTCCGGGCTTTCCGCTGGCCCCTTCTCGCCCCAGTAGGGGGATATCTTGCGCAGCTGCGCGATGATCGGCGGCACTGCGGCGATCACCCGATCAATCTCGGCCTCGGTGTTGTAGCGCGACAGCGAGAAGCGCGTCGTGCCATGCGCGGCGGTGTAAGGAATACCCATCGCGCGCATCACGTGCGAGGGCTCCAGCGAGCCGGAGGTGCAGGCCGAGCCCGACGAGGCGGCGATGCCGGCCTTGTTGAGCAGCAGCAAAATCGCCTCGCCCTCGACGAACTCGAAGGCGATATTGCTGGTGTTGGGCAGGCGGTTCGTCACGTCGCCGGTCGGGAAGGCGCGCGGCACCTGCGCGAGGATGCCGGCTTCGAGCCGGTCGCGCAGCCGCTTCACTTCGGTGTTTTCGTAAGCCATGTGCTGCATGGCTTGCTCGCAGGCGACGCCGAGGCCGACGATGGACGCGGCATTCTCAGTGCCGGCGCGCCGGCCGCGCTCCTGGTGGCCGCCGCGCAGCAGCGGACGGTAGCGCGTGCCGCGCCGCAGGTAGAGCACGCCGACGCCCTTGGGTGCATGGAGCTTGTGGCCCGACAGCGAGAGCATGTCGATCTTGGTCTTCTTCAGGTCGATGGCGATCTTGCCGACCGCCTGCACCGCGTCGGTGTGGAACTGCGCGCCGGCGGCATGCGCCAGCTCGGCCATTTGCTCGACCGGAAAGATCGTCCCCGATTCATTGTTGGCCCACATCGCCGAGACGATTGCGGTGCGCGGGCCGAGCGCGGCCTTGTATTCGTCCATGTCCAACCGGCCGCGCTTATCGACGCCGAGGCGCGTCACGGCATAGCCTTCCTTTTCGAGGTACTCGCAGAGCGTGAGAATGGCCGGATGCTCGACGGCGGTGGTGATGATCTGGTTGCGCTCGGGTTGCGCTTTCAACGCCGAGAGGATCGCGGTCGAGTCCGACTCGGTGCCGCAGGAGGTAAACACGATTTCGGAATCGTGCCCGGCGCCGAGCAGCGCCTGCACCTTGGCGCGCGCTTCCTTCAGCGCGAAGCCGACCTTGTTGCCGAAGCTGTGCATCGACGAGGGATTGCCGAACTGCTCGGTGAAGAAGGGCAGCATGGCGCTCACCACCGCCGGGTCGCAGGCGGTCGTGGCGTTGTTGTCGAGATAGATGGGCGAATCGTTGGCCAAGCTCATGATCAGGCCCTTCCCATCATGCTCGCGGGCAGCAGGCGCACGAACTCGCCGAGCGCCTCGACCACCTGCTCGAGCACCGCCTCGACCTTGAGGTCGCGTTCCAGCGCGGCGCGCAGGCTGTCCGGCGTCAGGCTGGCGCGTGCCAGGTCGGCGTGATATTCCGTGTCGTCGGCGAAGCGCTGGCGGATCTCGGCGAGCGCGCGGTCGACCGAGGCGGGCAGCAGCAGCACGCTGGCTGCTTCGAGGGTGGCGAGGATGCGCCGCTCGATTTCCTGCTGGCGGCGCGCCACCAGCGTGATGCGCGTGCGTTCGGCGGGTGCGAGCGTTTCCGGCGCCTTGCCGTAGAGCTCGCGCGCCAGCTTGAGCGTCAGGTAGGGACTGGCCTCAGGCGGCATTGCACCCGGCGAGCGCGGACTCCGGCACCGCAAAGACGCGGCCCGGCCGGCAATCGAAATGGACGTGATAGACGATGCTTTCGTCCGCGCGCAGCACCTTGAGCACTTCGCCGCTGGCGCCGACCGGCACCAGCACTTCGGCATGGGCGCTGAGCGCCTTGGCGGCGCGCACCTGCTCGCGCACCTCGTAACGGCTGGGCACCCATTCCTCGTCGGCGCCGATCAGTTCCTCGGCGCGACAGCCGACGATGCGGTTGATGTCGAGAAAATGCACCGAGTAGATGACCTGGTCCATCAGGAAGGTGCCGACGTCGACGACGTTGCCCACGCTGCCGCGCCGCACCAGCAGGTCGCCGGTGGCGACCCCGGGATAGGTGCCGTCGTTGCGCACGTTGCGCGTCACGCGCACGGCGTCGCCATATTCCCAGGTGGGGGTCATGGGCGTGCGGCACGTCCGATCGAGGTCACCGCCACCTTGGCGACGCCGCTGGCTTTTTGCAGCACGCGCATCACCTTCTCGGTGCGGGCGTCGGAAAGGACGAAATCTTCATAGGCGCGCGACAACAGCGCATGGTAGTCGTCGTAGCCGAGCGTGCCGCCGTTCTGCCCATGCCCGCTCAGGTAGTCGTGATAGCGCTGCAGGATGTGCAGGCGATTGACCTGCACGACATTTCGATCGTAGGCGATGCCGAAGTAATCGAGGAAGTCTTCGGCCGCTTCCAGTTCGGCCAGCTCTTCGAGAAATTCGGGGGATGCGGTGGTCATGGTGGCTCCTTTTGTCCGACATAAAGTTCGCGCAATTCGGCGTCGCCGGGCGGGCGTTTCGTGCGCTCGACGAAGATGCGTATTTTGTCCAGCAACGCTCGCGCCCCGCCCTCGTTCAGATCGATGCCCAGCATCGCCATGATCGTCCTGACCGAACGCGGCCCGGAATGTTTGCCCAGCACCAGCCGATGACTGCGGCCGACCAGCGCCGGATCGAAGCCCTGATAGTTGGCCGGGTTCTTCAGCAGGCCATCGACGTGGATGCCGGCTTCGTGCGTGAACACACCGGCGCCGACGATGCTCTTTTGCCAGGGCACCGGACGGCCCGAGGCGGTCGCGACGCGATGCGAAAGCGCAAGGAAGTCGCGCAGGTCGACGCCGGTCGCGATGCCGTGGCAGCGCTGCAATGCGAGCACAACCTCTTCGAGCGGCGCGTTGCCGGCACGCTCGCCGAGGCCGTTGACCGTGGTGTTCAGGTGCGTGGCGCCGGCGCGCGCGGCGGCCAGCGTGTTGGCCGTGGCGAGGCCGAGGTCGTCGTGCGCGTGCATTTCGATTTCGAGATCGCAGCAGGCGCGCAGGCGGGCGATTTTCTCGAACACACCGAAGGGTTCGAGGATGCCCAGCGTGTCGGCGAAGCGAAAGCGCCGCGCGCCGGCACGTTGTGCCGTCTCGACGATGCGGCAGAGAAAATCGGGGTCGGCGCGCGAGGCGTCCTCGCCGCCGATGCAGACCTCGAGTCCGGCATCGCGCGCATAGGCGACATGCGCGGGCATCTCGGCGAGCAGCCAGGCGCGGTCGCGGCCGAGCTTGTGGCGCAGGTGCTGGTCGGAGGCCGGCACCGAGATGTCCATGCGGTGCGCGCCCAGTCCGCTGCCGGCGTCGATGTCGGAACGTCTCATCCGCCCCCAGACCATCAGTTCCGCCTTGAGGCCCAGCGCGGCGACGGCGCGGATGCTCTCGCGTTCCTCCGCGCCCATCGCCGGGATGCCGACCTCCATCTCCGGCACGCCCAGCGCATCGAGGTCGCGTGCGATCGCCAGCTTCTCGTCGAGGTCGAACGCGACGCCCGCCGACTGCTCGCCGTCGCGCAGCGTCGTGTCATTGATGATGATCGAGGTTTGGCTGGAATGGCTCATAACCCAGCCAGCTGCAAATCCAGTGCCTGGTGTTTATATGTTTTAAATCAACGCATTACGGATATCCGACATTGTCGCAAACCCGACAATGCGATCCGGCCAGTCCATCGAAAAAAGGCCACCGTGATGGTGGCCCTTTCTAATTCTGGCGCGCCCGGAGGGATTCGAACCCCCTACCATTCGAACTCCCTACCCCTTGGTTCGTAGCCAAGCGGACACTCCCTTTCGGTAACATAATTGACCATAATGAATTACTTTTAATCAAGCAGTTATTGACTATACAGCTTTAACGGGCTAGCATGGTCCTTGACGGAATAACATCAAATCTGCTAGCCCGGTGCTAGCCCGTTTGAAACCAAGGGGTAGCGGCAATGACGAACAGGTTCAGGTTCTTGAAGTCGAAAATCGAGGTGTTGCCGGCCCCCGAAAAGGGCCGTGCCACATTCTATGATGCCGAAGTCCAGAAGCTGGCGCTCAGGGTCACGGCGGCAGGCTCCAAGACCTTCTATGTCGTCAAGCGCGCCGATGAGGGCATGGCGTGGATCAAGCTCGGTACGTTCCCCGACATGACCGTCGAGCAGGCGCGCAATCAGGCGACGACAAAACTTGCCGAGTTCGCCGCCGGGAACAATCCGGCGAAAGTGAAGCGCGCGGAAAAGTTGAAACTCACGCTCGGCCAGGCGTTCGACCAGTACATGAAGATGTACGCCGCGCCGCGCGGCATCAAGACGGCAAACGATCTGCGCGCACTATGGGAACGCTGCCTCGGCCCGATGCCCGGCCTGCCGGCGAAGAAGCACGGCCGCAAGCGCGTCAAGCATCCGGGCGGCGTCGAATGGTCGAGGCGCAAGCTCGACCAGATTGCCAACAAGGACGTGCGCGCCTTGCACGCCGGCATCGCGGCCACGACGCCGGTGCTGGCGAATCGCGTCATCGAACTGCTCAGCAGCATCTACAACCGCGCCAGGGAATGGGGCTACCCCGGCACCAACCCGGCCACCGACATCACGCCGTTCAAGGAAACCAAGCGGGACCGTTTCATCCGGCATGACGAGCTGCCGCGTTTCTTCAAGGCGCTGGAGGCCGACACGTCGGTCGATTTCAAGCATTTCGTCCTACTGTCGCTGCTTACCGGCGTGCGACGTGGCAACGTGCTGGCGGCACGCTGGGAGGAAATCAATCTTGAAATGAATTTGTGGCGTGTGCCGGACACCAAGAACGGTGAACCGCTGAACGTGCCGCTGGTGCCGGAAGCCGTTGCAATCCTCAAGGAGCGGAAGCAGCAGTCGCAGGGCTTCATCTTTGCCGGCGAGTCGGTGACCGGGCATATCTCGCCACCAAAAGAACGCTGGCGGAAGCTGCTGGAACGGGCCGAGCTGGAAGACTTCACCATCCACGATCTACGACGCAGCCTCGGCAGTTGGCAGGCCATCGGCGGCGCATCGCTGGCGGTGATCGGGAAGAGCCTGGGCCACAAGTCGGCCGATGCCACGATGATCTATGCGCGGCTGAGCATGGACCCGGTGCGCCAGTCCGTCACGTCGGCCACCGCCGCCATGCTGATGGCGGCGGGACTGAAGAAACCCGGAAAAGTCGTTAAACTTGCCAAAATCTCATGACAGGAGCGCAAACATGGGCGCGGAAGAACGTATCGCCGAACTGATGAAAGCCATGCAAGAGCGCGAAATTGGCGAGGTACTCGACTTCGCCGAATTCCTGATCGCCAAGCGCGAACGCGACAAGACGGCAGCCTTCGCGGTATTCGATAAACATGCCGGTGTCTGGTCGGGCAAATTCAATCGGGAAGATGCCTATGACCGCAAAGTGCTTCGCTGATACCAACGTCGCAATCTACGCGCTCGATGCCGATGCCGCCAAGCGTGCGAAGGCGCTGGCGATTCTCGATAGCCGACCGTTCATCAGCACCCAGGTCGTCAATGAATATCTGAACGTGCTGCTGGTCAAGCGCCGGCTTGACCGCGCCGCCGCGAACGAACTGGCGCGGGCATTGATGTCCACCTGCGATGTTGTTTCGGTCACGGCCGCCATCACCGATCTGGCGATGAGCATCGGCGAGCGTTATCAACTCAGTCATTGGGATTCGCTGATTGTCGCGGCGGCGCTGGCGGCGGATTGCGACACGCTGTATTCCGAAGACATGCAGGATGGCCAGGTGTTCGAGGGGCGACTGACGGTGCGGAATCCGTTCTGATGGCCGCTGGCGGCCAGGTCATTCCGCTGCGCGGAAAGTCCAAGACCTTGCCCGCGTGGTTTCCGCTGCCCTGCTACAGCAAAAAGCTCAAACCCGAGCAGTGGGTCGCGCACCTGACTTTTCGCATGGCAGTACGCAGTGCCTTCCGCAACACCGGCGATGCCGTGAAGGCGCGTGAGATTTTCGACAGCCTGATCGTGAAATCCGATTACAGCGTTGAAGACGGCAAGAAGCTGGTCAATCCCAATCCGCGCTGGCCGGTCGCCAGCCTCAATGTTTTCGAGGCGTTCTATCTTGCCGCGCAGTGGCAAGCCAGCGAGCACGCCGACATCCGCGAACTGGCGCGGTTGGCCGCTACCGATGCCCCGCGCGGGCTCGGTGTCATGGCCGAGCAGCAACAGCACGGCAACAACAACCGCGACACTCCCGACGCATTGCGCATCGTGTCGGACGAGAAGGCCGGCATCCATCAGGCCGAGATCATGAGTTGGCGCGTGCCGGTTTCCATCGACATCACCCAGGACGATGACTCACTGAAACTGGCCTTCGAGGTTTGGCTCGCCGGCGTGCGTGACGCCCAGGGCGGTGAGCCGCCCAAGTCGGTCGACAAGAAAGAAATGCAGCGCTGGCAAGCCTTCGGCCTGATGCCGGCCTTCGACCTGAACCTGTGGGGCGAGATCACCGGGCAGCGGCTGACCGATGCCCTCATCGGCCATGCTCTATGGCCCGAGCAAGACCCCGATGCCGGCTTTGTCGATACTACCGAGCGTTATCGCAAGACCACCAAGCCACTGCTGGACAAGGTGTTCAACTGGAGTTTCACCGAACGCATGATCAACGACCTGGGCCTCACCTACATGCTCAAGAAGGTACACGCCGACGCGGTGGCACGCGGCGAAGCCAAGCCCCTACCGGAAGACGATTGAGGAAAATTCCTTCCGGGTTTCCAGTCGCCTGATTCCCCACCGGCGCCGTCCCGTCAGCGCCGACTTTCCGGCAGCAATCCGGCGCGTTTTCATCCCTCGAAATACTTGATCGGCATCGCTACATTGGCGTCGCTGCCCGTGGCATCACGGGCTTTCCGGTACGCCATCATGACCATCCAAAACACGCCCGATCTGCTCTCGAACCTCGACGCCGCCGCCTATCTCGGCGTCACTCCGCGCACCCTCGAAGTCTGGCGCTGCACCAAGCGCCACGCCATTCCCTACATCAAGGTTGGCCGGCTGGTGAAATACCGCCGCGCCGATCTGGATGCCTGGCTGGCCGCGCAGACCGTCGGCACCCCGCAGTCGGCCGCATAGGGACGCGCCATGCTCACCGCGACACCGGGCCGGCGCGGTTACGGGCATTTCGACCGCGCCCGCCTGCCCGATCCGCTGACTTACTACGCCATCGAGTTGGAGCACCTGCGGCCCGCTGGCCGCCACGCCTCGGCGCGCTGCCCGTTTCACGACGACGCCCATCCCAGCCTGACGGTGAATCTCGCCACCGGCGCATTCCGTTGTCACGTTCCCGAGTGCGGCGCTCAGGGGCGCGGCGTGCTGGACTTTCACATGGCGCGCCATGGCCTTGACTTTGTCGCTGCCGCCAAGGCGTTGGGCGCGTGGAGCGCCACCCCATGACCGAACAAGAAAAAATCACGCCAAGCTCGGAAAATAGCACTGACACACTGGACAGACTGCTGCGCTACGCCGTGCAGAAAGGCGGCGTCAAGTCCAACCAGATCGAACCGGCCGAAACCCGCTGGGGCGCCCTGTTGGACCGTTTCGCACAGATGCAGGCGGGCCCGCGCGTAGCCGACCCTGAAGCCGTCCCCGCGCTGATCTATGCCGAATTCAAGGAAGGCGCGACGCGCCACGACGCCAACGTGATCGCCATGACCGCGCTGGTGCTCGACATCGACAGTCACGCCGACCTCGACCGCGCCCGCGCCGCGCTCGCCGGCTGGGAAGCCGCGATCTACCTCACCAAACGCAGCACGCCCACCGCACCGCGCTTGCGCGTGATCCTGCCGCTGGCCGCGCCCGTGCCGCCGCGCGACTGGCCCGGCATGTATCGGCAGTTTGCCGCCGTGCTGGCACTGCCGGGACTGGACGCCTGCGCCGAAAAACTTTCGCAGCCCTTCCTTGCACCGCCCGGTGGAGGTCACTTCGAGCGTCTGGCCGGCCCATGGCTTGACCCCGCGCCCTACATCGCCGCCGCGCGCCAGGCTGAATACAACGCGCTGCCGGCACCCGAAGCCATCGGCCAGCAGCTTCCACCCGTGCTTCCGCTTGACCCGCAACTAATCCCCGTGCCGCTGCGCGGCTGGATCGCCGACGTGGCGCACCGCATGCAATGCCCGGTCGATTACTGCGCCGTCGGCGCGCTGGTGGCGCTGGCCGGCGTGGTCGGTGCCGCCGTTGGCATCCGCCCCAAGCGCCGCGACGACTGGCTGGTGGTGCCCAACCTGTGGGGCGGCGTAATCGGCCCGCCCTCGAAGAAGAAGACTCCGGCGCTCTCCGACATGCTCAAGGCGCTCGGTCGGCTCGAATCTGCTGCCAAGGACGGCACCCAGCAGGCCAAGGTCGCCGCTGCCGATCCCGAAACCAAGATCAAGCAGAAGCTCCTGAAAAAGGAACTCGAAGCCGCCATCAAGGCCGAACACGAAGAAGCACGGGCCACCGCTGCTGCCGACGCCTATGTCGAAGCCAAAGGCAAGAAAGAAGCGCCGTCCCGCCAGCGCCGACTTTTGCAGCCGTGCGCGTCATGAATTCGGTCGCGTCGAGTAAGGCGAGGAATGACGCAGGAATTTCGCGATCCTCCCGATGCAGCCCGACGCAGGGTGAGGTAGCATCACGAAGCTTGGGAGTAGTGTTTCCGGCGCAACCGGAGGCAGATCAACAGCTTATATACAACGACCGCACGGGAGAGCCTGCGCGACATCGAAGCCTGCCTGCGCAGTCAGGCGGCCAAGCTGTACCACATGGGCTTTCGCAGCACGGTGGCGCGGAACACGCTGGCCAACGCCAACGCAGTTCGCGACTGGCGCATCTATGCCGACTTCGCCCAGAGCCTGATCAGTATCGCGCGCAAGCTTTACGCCGAAGACTCCTTTGGTGTCGATCTGTCCAACACCGTGTATGCACTGGATGCCACGACCATCGACCTGTGTCTGTCGGTGTTCCCGTGGGCGCCGTTCCGCTCGACCAAGGCGGCGGTGAAGATGCATACCTTGCTCGACCTGCGCGGCAACATCCCGAGCTTTATCCATATCAGCGACGGCAAGTGGCACGAGGTCAATGTCTTCGACATGCTGGTACCGGAAGCCGGCGCCTTCTACATCATGGATCGCGGCTACATCGACTTCGAGCAGCTGCATCGCTTGCACCAGGCCGGCAGCTTCTACGTCATTCGCG
>JAGXSN010000267.1 GCA_018333815.1 Sulfuritalea sp.
TCGCGCTGGCTCTTCTCCATCTGGCGCTTGACGCGGCCGCGGATGCGCTTCTCGACCTGGAGGATGTCGAGTTCGGTCTCGAGCTGGCCGAGCAGCCGGTCGAGGCGGTCATCGACATTGAACATCTCGAGGATTTCCTGCTTCAGCTCCAGCTTCATCGGCAGATGGGCGGCGATGGTGTCGGCCAGCCGGCCGGCTTCCTCGATGCCCGCCAGCGAACCGAGAATTTCGGGCGGAATCTTCTTGTTCAGCTTCACATACTGGTCGAACTGCGCCAGGATGGTGCGGCGCATCGCCTCGATCTCGTGGCTGCCGCGCTCGTTGAGCGGCACGGCCTCGACCTCGGCGACGAACAGGGCCTTGCGATCCTCGACCCTGCGGATGCGCGCGCGCTGCGCGCCCTCGACCAGCACCTTGACGGTACCGTCGGGCAGCTTGAGCATCTGCAGGATGTTGGCGACGCAGCCGATCTCGTAGAGGTCGGCGGGATCCGGCTCGTCCTTGGCGGCGGATTTCTGCGCCACCAGCAGGATGCTCTTGCCGGCCTCCATCGCGGTCTCGAGCGCCTTGATGGACTTCGGCCGACCGACAAACAGCGGAATGACCATGTGCGGGAACACCACCACGTCGCGCAGCGGCAACAGCGGCAGGATGTCGTTCTCTTGGGGATCCAGCAATTCTTCGGACATGAGCGGGTCCTTTGTGGGTTGGCCTCCGCCCCACGTGGGGATGGGGGCGATGGATTCAAGCCGCCGTCGCTTCCTCCCGCCAGAAATCAGTTGGCGCCGGAGACCTTCGGCTGGTCGGCGTAGATCAGCAGCGGCTTGTTGCCCGCCTCGATCGTGTTCTCGTCGAGCACGACCGTTTCGACTCCCGCCATGCCGGGGAGTTCGAACATGGTGTCGAGCAGGACGTTCTCCATGATCGAACGCAGACCACGGGCGCCGGTCTTGCGCTTGACCGCCTTCCTGGCGATCGCCTGCAGCGCCGAGGGACGCACCTCGAGCTCGACGCCTTCCATGGCGAACAGCTTCTGATACTGCTTGATCAGCGCATTCTTGGGCTCGATCAGGATCTGCACCAGGGCGCTCTCGTCCAGTTCGGCCAGGTTGGCCACCACGGGCAGACGGCCGATCAGTTCCGGGATCAACCCATACTTCACGAGATCATCCGGCTCGACCAGGGAGAGAATCGCGCTGAGGCTCTCGCTGGTCTTGCTCCTGACCTGGGCGCCGAAACCGATGCCGGACTTCTCGGAGCGCTCCTGGATGATCTTGTCGAGACCGTCGAAGGCGCCGCCGCAGATGAACAGGATGTTGGCGGTGTCGACCTGGACGAAATCCTGGTTCGGGTGTTTGCGTCCGCCCTGCGGCGGCACGGAGGCGATGGTGCCCTCGACCAGCTTGAGCAGCGCCTGCTGCACGCCCTCGCCCGACACGTCGCGGGTGATCGAGCGGTTTTCGCTGCGCCGGGAGATCTTGTCGATCTCGTCGATATAGACGATGCCCTGCTGCGCCTTCGCCGGGTCGTAATCGCACTTCTGCAGCAGCTTGGCGATGATGTTCTCGACATCCTCGCCGACGTAGCCGGCCTCGGTCAGCGTGGTGGCGTCGGCGATGACGAAGGGGACGTTGAGCAGGCGCGCGAGGGTCTGGGCGAGGAGCGTCTTGCCGGAGCCGGTCGGGCCGACCAGCAGGATGTTGCTCTTCGACAGTTCGACCCCGTCCTTGCCCTCCTTGCCGCCCGCCTCGCGCAGCCGCTTGTAGTGGTTGTAGACGGCGACGGCCAGGATTTTCTTCGCGCGTTCCTGGCCGATCACATACTGGTCGAGCACCCTGAGGATCTCGCCGGGAACCGGCAGGTTGCCCGTGCTCTTGGCGGTTTCTCCGCCGTCCGCGTCGTCGCGGACGATGTCGTTGCACAGGTCGATGCACTCGTTGCAGATGAACACCGAGGGCCCGGCGATCAGTTTCTTGACCTCGTGCTGGCTTTTGCCGCAAAACGAGCAGTAGAGCAGTTTTTCCGGCCCGGTTTTTTTCTTCTCGACCATTACCCGGTCTCCTTGGGGGTATCTCGGGACGCATCGGCGCGGCGGGTCAGCATCTTGTCCACCAGGCCGTATTCGACGGCGGCCTCGGCCGACAGGAAGTTGTCGCGATCGGTGTCGCGATCGATGCGCTCGATCGGCTGCCCCGTGTGCTGCGCCAGCATGGCGTTGAGGCGCTGCTTGAGGTAGAGGATTTCCTTGGCGTGGATTTCGATGTCGGAAGCCTGGCCCTGGAAGCCGCCCATCGGCTGGTGGATCATCAGGCGTGCGTTCGGCAGGCAGTAGCGCTTGCCGCGGGCGCCCGCGGCAAGCAGGAAGGCGCCCATCGAGGCGGCCTGGCCGACGCACAGCGTGGACACGTCGGGCTTGATGAACTGCATGGTGTCGTAGATCGCCAGCCCGGCGGTCACCGCACCGCCCGGCGAGTTGATGTAGAGGTAGATGTCCTTGTCGGGGTTCTCCGACTCGAGAAACAGCAGCTGCGCGACGACGAGATTGGCCGTCGCGTCGCTGACCGGCCCGACGAGGAAGATCACCCGCTCGCGCAGCAGCCGGGAAAAGATGTCGTAGGCGCGCTCGCCGCGGCCGCTGGTCTCGATGACCATCGGCACCAGGCCGAGAGCCTGCGGCGCCATACCGGCCTGCGGTTCGAAGGGGAAGGGTTGTCCCGGCATGCCCTGCATCATGCCGCATTCCCCATCAGTTCGTCAAAGACGGCCGGCTTCTCGGTCACCTGGGCATGGGCCAGCACCCAGTCGACGACGTTGTTCTCGATCGCCAGCGCCTCGGCCTCGGCGAGCCGCTGCGGCTGGCTGTAATACCAGCGCACCACCTCCTGGGGATCCTCGAAGGTGGCGGCGAAGTCGTCGACCACGGCGCGCACCTGCTCGGGTCGGACATGCAGATCCTTGGCCCGCACCAGTTCGGCGATGATCAGGCCGAGTTTGACCCGTTTCGCCGCCTGGTCGGTGAACCAGCTCGCCTCGACCGGCATGTCCTTCATCTGCGGATTGCGCTGCTTGAGGTCATCGAGCGCGCGTTCGGCCATCTGCCGGGCCTCGGCCTGCACCAGGGCCTGCGGTACGGCGATCGGGTGGGTCTCGACCAGGGCGCTCATGGCCTGCTCCTTGACGCGCGCGCGCAGGCGCTTGGCCACTTCACGTTCGAGATTGGCCTGGACTTCGGCGCGCATCTTGGCGATGTCGCCGTCCCTGACGCCCAGCGCACGGGCGAAATCGGCATCGACTTCCGGCAGCTGCGGCTGCTCGATCCGCTTGACGGTCACGGAGAACTGCACCCGGTTGCCGGCCAGCTCTTTGGCGTGGTAATCGTCCGGGAACCCGACGTCGAAGGTCTTCTCCTGGCCCGCGCCGACGCCCTCCAGGGCGGCCTCGAAGTCGGGCAGCATCATGCCGGCGCCGACGTAGACCGGATAGTCGGTCGCCTTGCCGCCATCGAACTCCGCGCCGTTCTTGCGGCCGATGAAGTCGATGATCAGGCGGTCGCCCTTTTGGGCGGCACGGTCTGCCGGCTCGTAGGTCATGCGCTGCTTGCGCAGCACCGCGATGGTCTTGTCCACTTCGGCGGCGCCGACCGTCAGCACCGGCTTCTCGATCGAACGGGCGGCGAGATCGGCGATCTGGAACTCGGGATACACCTCGAAGATGGCGGTGAATTCGATTGTGTCCTCATCCCCGGACTGTTTCGGCTCGACGCGCGGCTGGCCGGCGATGCGCAGATTCCGGGTGCGCACCAGTTCGCCGAAGGACTTGTCGATCGCCGCGCCGATCGCGTCGGAACGGGCCTGGCCGCCGTACATCTGCGCCACCCGCTTCATCGGCGCCTTGCCCGGACGGAAACCGGCCATCTTGGTGGTCTTGGCGATACGCCTGAGCTGCTGCTCCACCTGGCGTTCGATGTCGGCGAGCGTCACGGCCATGTCGATACGGCGCTCAAGGGGGTTGGGCGCCTGGGCCTGGGTGTCCTGACTCGTTGTTTCCATGAAGAATCCTAGATCGGAACGGGGTTGATCGGTCGGCGCCGCGCGCCTGGTGCGACCGCGGATTCTAGCGCCGAAACAAGGCGCCCGCTCCGCCAGCCGCTATCTGCTCCCGCCCTCCGGCCCGGGGTCGCGCAGCAGCCGCACGGCAATGCCGATGCCGCAGACCATGTTCCCCAGCGCGAAGCCCGCCAGGATCAGGATCACCGCCACAGGGAAGTCGCGGGTGTGCAGCAGGTAGGAAATAACGGACGACAGGGCATTGACCAGGATGAAGGCCCAGAACAGGGGGTTGCGCGGCTGATAGAGCCTTGCGAGTCGCATCGACGAATTAACCCATGGACCCCATGGGAAGATCAAGCATGCGAGTTTCTTGAGAAGTACGGACGGCGACCGTTCATGCTCCGCTGAATGACTGCCGTCCCGCCAGCGCCGACTTTTACGCCCCACCCCGCAAGACCAGCACCCGCAGCCAGTGCGCCCGCCAGGCCAGCAGCAAAGCTATCGCAGTGGCAGCGCCGGCCAGCAGCATGACCCAGACCAGCACCGCCATCGAGGGCCGGTCGGCGATGAAGCAACACACGGCCGACAGCAGCAGAGCAGTCCAGCCGGCCAGACGCAGCCCGCTCTTGATTATCGCGGTCAACACCGCCCTGCGGCCAAAAAGCTGCCGCCAATGGACTTCGAGACTGAGCGCCAGCCAGCCCATGCCGGCGAGCGAGAACAGTGCCGCCAGGCACAGTGCCAGTGCATCAGCCATGGGCCACCTCCGCAGCCATCGGCGTTGCGGGCGCCTGTTCCCACCGCGCCAGCCTGCGTGCCGCCCATGCCGCGATGCCGGCACTGGTCAGCAGGCTGAGATCAACCCCGGCCACCGCCCAATAGGGTTCGCCGATCATGGTCTCGATCAGGTGGTCGCCGGTGGTCAGCCAATTGAGGCCGACGGCAGCCACGGCCAGCACGGCAATGCCCCAGCACTGCTCGCGCCAGGCTGGGTTCATGCGCGCCTGGGCGACTGGGCCGCTGCGCACCAGGGCGTGCAGCAGCGCCACGCTCCAGATGCCCCAGAACGCCAGTTTCTCCCAATCGCCCTTGCCCACCAGATCGGCCGGCAGCAGGCGATTGGCCACCAGCATGCCGATGGCGGCGATGAGCATGCCGGTCACCGTCGTCACCGCCAGCGCATCGACGAGGCGGCTGCCCTGACTGCCCGCCGCGGCGTGCTGCTTCTTGCGCTTCTCGACGAAGAGGAGGAAGCCGGTGGCAATGCAGACGCAGCCGAGCAGCCCGCCCAGCACGTACAGCCAGCGCAGCAGCCAGTGCTCGAAATGCTGCAGGTGCAGACCGGTGAGGAATTCGTTGATGCTGCCGACCGCGCCGGGCGGCGGCTCTTCGCGCAGCACTTCGCCGGTGCTCGCCTTGAAGTGGATGGCCTGCCCGACCAGCGCCACCTGGTCGCTGCCGGCGCGATACAGGCTGACATAGCCGTTGGCATCGCCCAGGTGATTGATCGTGAGCAGCCCGACCTCGCCCGGCATGTCGCGCGCCGCCCAGCGGCGCTTGGCCTCGGCGACCATCGCATCCACGCTGGCCAGCGGCGCGGCGACGCCCGCCGGCTCGTGCGGCAGGCCGGTGCGCTGCGCTTCTTGCACCTCGTGCTGCTTGTGCAGCGGCTTGAGCAAGGTATCGCCGACCGGAAAATACAGCCAGCCGGCGAAGATCACCAACCCGGTGAAGGCGAAGAAGAAATGGAAAGGCAGCGCCGCCACGCCGGTCAGGTTGTGCAGGTCCAGCGCGCTGCGCCGGGTGCGCTTCCACGGCCGGAAGGTGAAGAACTCGCGGAAGATCTTGCAGTGCATGATCACCCCGGTGACCAGCGCCACCAGCATGGTGAAGCCGGCCAGGCCGACCAGCCAGTAACCGAGATTCAGCCACGACCAGTTCAGGCGGTAATGCATGGGGTAGTACCACTCACTGCCGATCTTGAGCTTGTCGTCCTGCAGAAACTCGCCCGAGCGCGGGTCGATGGTCGCCCAACCATGCACATGCGCATGCTCGTCGGCGTCGTCCTTGAGCTTGTTCGGCACGTCGAACTCCGCGCCGACGCGCAGCACCGGGTCGCGGTGCGTGGTGTAGGCCCAGAGCGAGGACATCGGCATTGTGTCGGGGTGCGGCAGTGGGCCGAGCACGCGCTTCTGCGTCGCCACCATGTCGTCCGGGTGCGGCTTGAGTTGCGCATACACCGGCTGGAGCACCGTGTCGAAGCTGGGCATCGGCTGCGGGTCGAAACGCGTCTCGGGAATCGCCCAGCGGTCGATCTCGCGGTCGAATACCGACAGCGCGCCGAAGAAGAAGGCGGCCATCAGCACAAAGCCCAGCACCAGCCCCAGCCAGGTGTGCAGCCAGGTCATGGCCCGTAGAAAACCCTGTTTCATGAGAAACTCCCTGTGACGCTCATTTCAAGCGGAATTCATTTGTCGTTTCAAGCTCTATACTCCGCAGCAAAGCAATACGGTCGGGAGCCATCCACATGCTGTTGAATCAACTGCTGGCCCAGAAGTCCGCCATTGCCGCCTTGGGCAGCCAATACGGCGCCCGGCACATACGGGTGTTCGGTTCCGTGGCGCGCGGAGAGGAAAGACCCGACAGCGACGTGGATTTCCTGGCGGAATTCGACCAAGGCTATGACCTCTTCACGCAGCGCCTGCCGCTGGCCAGGAAACTTTCCGAATTGATCGGCCGCCCGGTGGACCTGTTGCCGGAACACGAACTCAACCGCCACCTGCGCGATAGCATCCTGAAGGAAGCGGTCGAGTTATGAGCAAAACCTGGCAGCCCCACGCCCGGCACATTCTTGACGCCATCGCCAAGATTCGTCGCATCCAGGCGCGCGGCGACCTGACCCAGGACGACATCCTCTTCGATGCCGCCCTGCGCAACCTCCAGACGCTCTCCGAATCCACCCAGCATCTTCCCGAAAGCCAAAAAGCCGCATGGCCGAACATTCCTTGGCGCGACATCAGCGGTTTTCGCAATATCCTGGTGCATAACTACCTCGGCGAAATTGATTCGAAAACGGTTGCTGCGGTAATCGAGCAGCATCTCAATGCGCTGGCAAACTGCGTTCAGGCAATGCTGGACCAGAATCCAGACTGACCTCGCCGGCCGTGCCGCCGGACGCCGGGGACGAAATGCCTCGCTGAGCGCATCGGATCAAGCAATCAACACCCGCTGCAAGCCCCAGGCCGCGGCGGTCATGAATATCGCCCCGCCGCCCAGCACCGCCCAGACGCGGACAAGGCTGGCGGCGGCGAAGGCCCAGAGGAACAAGGGCTGGAAGACCAGGAAGGCGAGCAGCAGCAGCGCCGTTTCCGCTTCGTGGAAATCCACCCCCAGCGCCACCAGCCCTGCCACGCCGAAGGCGACGAGGCCCCAGGTGAAGGCGTAGCCGCCGAACAAGGCGACGGCGAGGCGGTGGATGAGGGACAAGGGCATACGGTTCCCAATAGAAGGACGCAATCCCGAGCCATTGGGCAATGTCGCGTCCGGTGGTGTGAGGTTGATCGTCATGAGCGCCGGTGTTTGCCGAAGTACCGTTAAAAGTGGAGGGTTGCGCTCAGGTTGATTGTGCGAGGATCGCCCGCCTTGATGTAGTTGGCGTACTGGTACATCCAATATTTTTTGTCCAGCAGGTTGTTTACGTTGGCCCGGAAAGTCATGGGCCGGCCACCCACCAAAGTGTCGTAGGAGGCACCGAGGCTGACCAGGGTGTAGCCGTCGACATCGACCGTGTTATCGGTGCGCAGCGGCGTCTTGCCGGTGTATTTGGCGCCGAGGCGCAACTGGAGTCCGCTGATCTCGGGAACCCGGTAAGCGAGTTGCGCGGTCGCCACGAGCCGGGGCGAACCCGTCACCCGCTTGCCCACGATGGCCGCGTCGCCCGACGCATACTCGGTATCGAGCACCATCAGGTTGCCGCCCAGGCTCCACAAATTGCTCAGACGCGCAGTGGCGCCCAGCTCCAGCCCCTGGAAGACCGACTCCCCACCCTGGACCTTGGTCAGGCAGGC
The DNA here is from genome assembly GCA_018333815.1 of Sulfuritalea sp. Taxonomy (GTDB): domain Bacteria; phylum Pseudomonadota; class Gammaproteobacteria; order Burkholderiales; family Rhodocyclaceae; genus Sulfuricystis. The sequence goes on from JAGXSN010000267.1 coordinate 8,117, forward strand.
CGTGCCGCAACTACGGTCGTACTCCGTGGTCTTCGCCACCCGGAACAGGGCGGCGGTGCCCGACCACCGGGCGCTGTCCTTCTTGACGCCCAGTTCCCACTGCTTGCTCGTCAGCGGGTTCAGCATCTCGCCGGCGTTGGTATAAATCGGCAGAGTCGAGACGATGGCGCCCTGCTGCAGGGATTCCACATAGCTGGCGTAGGCCATGGTGTCGTTCGTCACCTTGTACATCAGCGCCGCCGTCGGCGTGACGATGCCGCTTTCCTTGTAGGGAGTGTTGGCGGCCCCGGCGCCGTTCCAGCTCAACTTTTCGTACTGGGTCCAGCGCAGGCCGCCCAGCACCGACCAGCGCTCGTTGATCTCGATGCGGTCGCTCGCGAAAATGGCCTTCTGCGTAACTTCGGTCGAGCGGTACAAGCCCAGGCTGTCGAAGGAACCAACGCTGTCGTAGCGAATCGTGTTCTGGCTGCCGAGTTTGCCGGTGCCCAGGGCGGGGATGTACACCCAGTTGCGGGAATCGTCGTTCATCTGCTTTTGCCAGGAAACGCCGAGGACCACGTTGTGGGTCATCTGCGCGATCCCGATGCGTCCCTGCAACATCGCATCCCAGTAGCTGTACCGGTAGCGCTCGCCGTAATCGGAGCGGTCATTGATGTAGTCGCCGGCGGCATTCTGCAGATTGAGCACGGATTCGTTGCGGCGTGTTTTCGAATAGCTCTGGCTGAAATTGGTTTGCGCCTGCCAGTCGTCATCGAGACGGTACTTCAGGCCGGTGGCGACGAAGCCGAATTGGTTATCCACGTAGTTGCCCGGCCCCACGAGTTTTTTGTCGTTCCTGATCGAACCGGGCAGGCGGTTGCCCAGTGACCACGTCGTGATGGTCGGTTCGGTATCCTCCGTCAGACGATCCTGATAGATGGTCTGGAAATCCCAGCTCAGTCGATCCGACAGCTTGGCATCCAGCGCCAACAGGAAGGAGCTGCGCTTGAGCGGCCCGTCGTTGGCGGCCCGGCCTTCCTCGTGCGTGATGTCGAAGCGATAGCCCAGGGCGCCGTCTTCGCCCAGACGACCGCCCAGGTCGGCGTTGGCGCGGACAATGCTGCTGCTGCCGTAACCCAGTCTGGCGCTGCGCAGCGGCGTGGCGGTCGGCTTCTTGGTCACGTAGTTGAGCATGCCGCCCGGCGCACCGAAACCATACATGAATCCCGTTGCCCCCTTGAGCAGTTCGACCTGTTCCAGATGCTCGTACGGCAGGGTCACGGTGTAGCCCAGAAAGGGCTTGCCGTCGATGCGGTACGAATTTTGCCAATCCAGGTCCATGCCCCGCACCGTCAGGAACGTAGCCCATGCGGTATAGGTGCCGCTGTTGTCAGAGACGGACGCATCCTGGATAAACAGGTCGCCCAGCTTCTGCGAGGCCTGTTCCTGGATCTGCTCGTTCGTCACCACGGCGCTGGAAAACGGCGTGTCCTTCTGCGTCACGTCGCCCAAGGCACCGGCTTTCACCTTTGCCGCCAGGTTCTGCGTCACGCCGAATACGGCCGGCGCCGTCACCGTCACCGTCGCCAACTGCGCCTCCCCGCCACGGTCGACTACCGGCGGCGCCGGCCGCAAGGTGTAACGCCCCTGCGCATCCGCCACCGCCTGCAAGCCGGTGCCGGCCAGCAGCGCCGCCAGCGCGGCATCGGGCGGCAGATTGCCCCGCACGCCGGGGCTTTGCTTGCCCTGGGCCAGGTCGGTGCTGCCGGAGAGCAGCACGCCCGATTCGCCGAGGAAACGGGTCAGCACCGCGTTCAGCGGTCCGGCGGGTATGTTGTAGCTGCGGGCGCTGGCGGCAGCGGCCGTTTGTGCCTGGGCGGCGCCGACCCAGCCGCCGACGACAACGCCGGCCAGCAGCAGGTGGACGGCGACAGCCGTGGGACGCAGGGTGAAGCGCGGCGACGGGCTGCGGCGCGCGGCTTGCGGTGTTGGGTGACGAGACATGTGGTTTACCCCTTTTCGGTCAGATTGGTTCAAGTAGCGGACACGGGATAGGTCGGTGTGTCCTCGACGGGTAAACCGGATGAGGGGAAAAAATGTGGAAGTTTTTGGCGAAATTTTTTTCGAACGCCTGGCAAGCCGCTGCCGGCAAGGCGCTCGACAGTCAGCGGGCGCGGGCTTCGATGGTGGTCCACCAGGGCAGCGGCTGGCGCACCTGGATGGGCAGGGCCTGCTGGAGCATGGTCAGGGTGCCGTTGAAATCGTCCAGCGGGTAGCTGCCGAGCACGGTCAGGTCGGCAACGTCCGGCGCCACGGCGATGTGGCCGCGACGGTAGCGGCCGAGTTCGGCGACGACTTGCGCCAGCGACATCTCCTGCGCCAGCAGGATGCCGCGCGACCAGGCTTCGCGCGCCGGATCTGCCGCCGCCGTTTCCTCCAGCCGGTCGGCGGTGAAGCGGACCTGTTGGCCGGCTGCGACGACGGTGCTTTGCCCGCCGTGGGCCAGCGTGATTTCCACCGCGTCTTCATAGACGGCGAGCCGGGTGCCGCCATCGTCGTCCAAGCGGACGTTGAAGCGGGTGCCGAGGGCGCGCAGGCGCCCGTGGGCGGTTTCCACGACAAAGGGGCGTTCGCGGTCGGCGGCGGTCTGGATCAGGATTTCGCCGCTGCGCAGGCGCAGGCGACGCAGGTCGGCGCGGTAGTCCTGGTCGAAGGCGCTGGCGCTGGCAAGCCAGACCTGGGTGCCGTCGGCAAGGACGACATCGCGCCGCTCGCCGGCGCCGGTGTGGTGGTCGGCAAACCGGGCGAGCAGCGGGTCGACCCAGCCGGCCTGCTGCCAGACGGCCCAGCCGAGCAGGCTGCCGCTGCCGGCCATGGCGGCGAAGCCGAACAGCAGCGTGCGGCGCTTTGCGAGGCGTTGATTGGCGGCGTGCAGCGCATCGGCCGCCAGGCGCGGGGCGGGAACGGCCTGCAGGGGGGCGAAGCGCTGACTGACGCGCTCGACGAAGGCCCAGGCGGTCTGGCTTTCGGGGCCGCTGGCGAGCCAGGCCTGCCAGCGGGTGCGGTCGGCGTCGGTGGCGTTGCCGGACTGGAGCAGCGAGAACCAGGTGGCGGCCTGTTCCATGGCCTCATGGCTGGGCGCCCGCAGAAATGACGGAATGGCGTTCATGCGGGCACGCCGCCTTGCTCGACCAGACGGGCGGCTTCGAGACGCATGCAGTGCAGCATCGTCTGGGTGATATAGCTGCCGACGGTGCGCGAACTGACGCCCAGTTCGCGGGCGATTTCCTGATGCGTCATGCCGCAGGCGGTGGACAGCACGAAGGCTCGGGCGGCCTTGGCCGACAGGCTGCGCAGCATGGCGTCGATCTCGCGCAGCGCCTGCAGCACGATGTGCTGATCCTCGGGCGACGGCGCCTGGGCTTCGGGCAGCACGGCCAGGGTGTCGAGCCAGGCGCGCTCGACTTCGCGGTGGCGCCAGAGGTCGACGCACAGGCCGTTGGCGACGACGCGCAGGTAAGCCCGCGCCTCGGGCTGACTGTCGAAACGCTGCGGCGAGCGGAGCAATCTGACGAAGGTATCGTGGGCCAGGTCGGCCGCTTCCGCCGCGCAACCCAGTCGCCGCCGCAACCAGCCCCGCAACCAGCCGTGATGGTCACGGTAAAGCTCGGCGATGGCGGACGAGGACGCGCTGCTCACGAAATACCTCCGGGAATCGGGAACCGTCTGGCTGGCGGACCGGGAGGCGGTCGGGGCTGGCTGGGTTTAGTTGCGAATGGTTCTCATTGTTCCATTTGCGGCACAGCGCGTCAATATGCCGTCCCGCCGGCGCCGACTTTTCAGTTCCACGCCACCGTCAGCGGCGCGCGTTTCGTGAACATGCCGACGTGCAGGGCGATCACATTCTGCAGTTGCGCCATG
>JAGXSN010000268.1 GCA_018333815.1 Sulfuritalea sp.
GCCGCAGGGCCTCGACGGCGCCGTCGTCGAGCCGCACGGAGCCGGAAACCCGCAGGTGATCGGCGAGCCACTGCTTGCGCGCGGCCAGCGGCGTCCGGCGCGCCCGCAGGCAGGTGCCGATGACATCGCCGTTGGCGGCGCGGATCAAAGCGCCGCTCTCCCGCCCGCCGACGATCAGGGTATGGGCGCCGCTGCGCGCGGCGCGTTGGGCGGCGCGCACCTTGGTGATCATGCCGCCCTTGCCGATCAGGCTGCCGGCGCCGCCGGCGATCGACTCGTAGGCCGGGTTCTCGGCTTCGCCTTCCCCGATCAGAGTCGCCGCGGGATCGACGCGCGGGTCCGCCGTGTAGAGGCCCTTCTGGTCGGTCAGGATGATGAGCGCCTCCGCTTCGACGAGGTTTGCGACCAGCGCCCCCAGCGTGTCGTTGTCGCCGAAGCGGATTTCGTCGGTGACCACCGTGTCGTTCTCGTTGATGATGGGAACCACGCCCAGTTCCAGCAGGGTGTGCAGCGTGATCCGCGCGTTCAGATAGCGGCGACGGTCGGCGAGATCGTCATGGGTCAGCAGGATCTGCGCCGATTTCAGTCCATGCTTGGCGAAAACGGTTTCATAGGCCTGCGTCAAACCCATCTGGCCCACGGCCGCGGCCGCCTGCAGCGCGTGCAGCGCATGCGGGCGCCGGAACCAGCCCAGCCGCTGCATGCCGGCCGCGATGGCGCCCGAAGAGACCAGCAGCACCTGCCGTCCCGACTGGTGCAGCAAGGCGATCTGGCGGGCGCATTCGGCGATGAATCCGGTGGAGAGCCCTGCCCCGTTGTCGGTGACGAGGGCGCTGCCCACCTTGACGACAAGGCGTCTGCATTGGGCGATATCGTTGCGCATCATGGAGTGTCCGTCAGAAACTGCATGATCTTCTGGCACAGCAAGGCGCAGCCTGCGCCGGTCGCGCCGGAAACCGCGTGCACCGGCTGGTCGCCGCCGAGGGCGTCGACCAGCTCGGCGAGCCTGCGGGGGCGCTCGTCCGCGGGAATGAGGTCGATTTTGTTGAGGACAATCCAGCGCGGCTTGTTAAAAAGATCTTCATCGAACTTGCGCAGCTCGGCGACGATGGTCCGGGCGTTGGCGACGGGATCGCAGGCGGGGTCGATGGGCGCGACATCGATCAGATGCAGGAGCAGTCGCGTGCGCTGCAGGTGCTTCAGGAACCGGTGCCCCAGCCCCGCGCCGGCCGAAGCCCCCTGGATCAGCCCGGGAACATCGGCGACCACGAAGCTGCGGTTCTCGCCGACCCGCACCACGCCCAGATTCGGTTGCAGGGTCGTGAACGGGTACTCGGCGACTTTGGGCCGCGCGGCGGACACGGCGCGAATGAACGTGGACTTTCCGGCATTGGGCAGGCCGAGCAGACCGACATCCGCAAGCACCTTGAGCTCGAGCTTCAACTCGCGCGATTCGCCCGGCTCGCCCGGGGTGAATTGGCGCGGCGCCCGATTGGTGCTCGACTTGAAATGCAGGTTGCCCAGTCCGCCAGCGCCGCCCCGCGCCACCACCGCGCCGGCGCCGTCGGCATCCAGATCGGCCAGCAGTTCGCCCGTGGCGGCGTCCGTGACCACGGTTCCGACGGGGACGCGCAGGATCGAATCGCTGCCGCCCTTGCCGTAACAGTCCGCCCCGCGCCCGTTGCCGCCATGCTCCGCGCGAAAGATGCGCGTGTAGCGATAGTCGATCAGGGTGTTGAGATTGCAATCGGCAACCATCCGGATGCTGCCGCCCCGTCCGCCATCTCCGCCATCGGGGCCGCCACGGGGAATGTATTTCTCCCGACGAAAGGAGGCGGCGCCATTGCCGCCATTGCCGGCATGGACGGAGATGAGCGCTTCATCGAAGAATTTCATGCGCGCAATGAAAAAGCCCCATCCGGCAGGACAGGGCCTTGTTCGTCGCTTCCGGCCAGATCAGACCGCGGAAACGACGCTGACGTATTTGCGCCTCAGCGGTCCCTTAATCGTGAAGGTCACCGTTCCCGTCGCCTTGGCGAACAGGGTGTGATCCTTGCCGAGACCGACATTTTCCCCGGGGTGAAACCGGGTGCCGCGCTGGCGCACGATGATGTTGCCGGCGGCGATCAGCTGTCCGCCAAACCGCTTGACGCCAAGCCGTTTCGATTCCGAATCGCGGCCGTTACGGGAACTTCCGCCAGCTTTTTTGTGGGCCATGTGTTTGCTCCTTTGCTATCGAAATCAGACGTTGATGCTGCCGATTTCCAGTTCCGTGAAGTTCTGGCGGTGCCCCTGGTGCTTCTGGTAGTGCTTGCGTCGCCGCATCTTGAAAATATTCACCTTCGGATGGCGACCCTGAGCAATCACCTTCGCGACCACCGTGGCGCCGGGCAGCGTCGGAGAACCAACCTTGACGGTTTCTCCTTCGCCGGCCATCAGCACCTGGTCGAGGGTGATCTCAGCGCCAACGTCTGCCGGTATCTGTTCTACCTTGATCTTCTCGCCGGCGACGACACGAAACTGCTTGCCGCCGGTTTTTATGACCGCATACATGTTGGACCTCTGCAATTTGTTTCGGGAACCGCGTATTCTAGTTTCCCCGCGCAGGTGGGTCAAGGGTTCGGCCGGAGTCAATTTGACGGCGTTCCGGCAACCACTTACCATGCGCCGGAACTTGGAATCGCCCTCTTGAATCCCACAGCAATCTACTCCCTGATCGCCGGCGACATGCAGGCCGTGGATGCGGTCATTCGCACCCGGCTGCATTCGGACGTCCCCCTGGTGCGCCAGATCGCCGAATATATCGTCGCGGCGGGCGGCAAGCGGTTGCGTCCGGCGCTGCTGCTCCTGTCGGCCGGCGCGCTCGGATATGCCGGCGCGCAGCGGCACCCGCTCGCCGCCGTGGTCGAGTTCATTCACACGGCAACATTGCTGCACGACGACGTTGTCGATGCCTCCGCATTACGTCGCGGCAAGGAAACCGCCAATGCCCAATTCGGCAACGCCGCCAGCGTCCTGGTCGGCGACTTCCTGTATTCCCGGGCGTTCCAGATGATGGTGGATGTGGGCAGCATGCGGGTCATGCAGGTGCTGGCCGACGCGACCAACGTGATCGCCGAAGGAGAGGTGCTGCAGCTGATGAACTGCCACAATCCGAACCTTTCGGTGGCGGGCTACCTGCAGGTCGTGCGCTACAAGACGGCAAAGCTTTTCGAGGCTTCCGCGCGCCTTGCCGCCATTCTGGGCAATGCCCGCCCGGAGGTTGAAGAGAGCCTGGCGACGTATGGCATGCATCTCGGAACCGCGTTCCAGATCGTCGACGACGTCCTCGATTACTCCGGCGAACGGGACCAGATCGGCAAAAGCCTGGGGGACGATCTGGCCGAGGGCAAACCGACCCTGCCCCTGATTTATGCGATGCAATTCGGCGATGCCGGTCAGTCCGGCGTCGTGCGGCGCGCCCTCGAGACGGGGGGGCGGGACGCCTTCCCCGAGATCAGCCAGGCCATCGAGGCCACGGGCGCGCTGCAGGCTACGCTGGACACTGCCAGCGCGGAAGCGGATCTGGCCCGGCTCGCCTTGCAGGCCCTCCCCGCTAGCCAATACCGCGACGCCTTGCTACAATTGGCGGCCTTCGCGGTCGATCGGAACTTCTGATGTCCCGTCCGTTGCAAAATCGCGAAAGAGCGTCGGGGTGTAGCTCAGCCTGGTAGAGTACTGCGTTCGGGACGCAGGAGTCGGAGGTTCGAATCCTCTCACCCCGACCAAGTAGCAAGGGTTTCCATGAGCGTGGTTACCAACAAAAAGCCCACCAAAAAACTGGGCTTTTTTCATTCGCGCTGTCCCGGATTTGTCCCATCACAGCCAGTAGGCGGTTGTCGTCATGAGCTTCGCCGCGGCCTGCATCGCGCCCCTGGCGAGGGGTGACAGTTCGGTTGCGCCCAGGCCGAGCGCGGTCTGCGCATGCGCGATCTCGTCGGCCTTCATCTGCTCGATGATCGCCCGCGAGCGCAGGTCGGCCTTGGGCAAACGTCCCCTGTGCCCGTCGAGATGCGCCTCGACCTGGCGCTCGGTTTCGACGACGAAACCGAGGCTGGTCGGATCGCCCAGCCGGCCGGCGACGGCGCCGATCGTCCAAGCGCCGGCATACCAGAGCGGGTTGAGCAGGCTCCTGCGCCCGCCGAGTTCCCCGATCCGTCGCGCGGTCCAGTTGAGATGCTCGGTCTCCTGCCCTGCGGCGTGTTCCAGGGCCGAGCGCACCGCCTCATTGCGCGCGCTCAGCGCCTGGCCGGCATACAACGCCTGGGCGCACACCTCGCCGACATGATTGACGCGCATCAGTGCGGCCACGTCCCTACGCTCGGCGTCGGTCAGGTCGGCCTCGGACAGGTCTTCTCCCGGCATGGCGCGCAGGGTTGGAGCACTGGCGCACACCGTGCGCAGCGCCTTGTCGATCTGCAGGATGAAGGGGTCAAGAAGACTCACGGCGTGCCTGGAACAACAAGCGCGAGAGCTCGTTGAGCGCCTGAGCGTAAACATGGCGCTTGAACTCGATCACCGCGTCGAGCGGTACCCAGTAGTTGCTCCAGCGCCAGGCATCGAACTCCGGTTTGGCCGTAGCGCGCAGGCTGATGTCGCTGTCGCGGCCGGTCAGCCGCAGCAGGAACCAGATCTGCTTCTGTCCCTTGTAGGCGCCGCGCCATTCGCGCCGCACCCAGTTTTGCGGAACGTCGTATCGCAGCCAATCGCGCGTGCGACCGATAACGCTGACGTGGTCGGGCGTGAGCCCGACTTCCTCGTAGAGTTCGCGGAACATCGCCTCTTCGGGCGTCTCCCCTTTCTTGATCCCGCCCTGCGGGAATTGCCAGGAATGTTCGCGGATCCGCTTGCCCCAGAAGACCTCGTAGCGCTGATTGGTGAGAATGATGCCGACGTTCGGGCGATACCCTTCCCGATCGAGCATGGTGAAACCCCAATGACTTGTCTGGGCGGAATTGTTCCACATTCGTCCGGGCATGGAAAGACTGCCGGATGGGTAAAATCCCCGTTTCATTGCCAGACCAGAGAAGTCCCCCATGCGCGCCAGCCAGTTTTTTATCGTCACCCTCAAGGAACCTCCTGCCGACGCCGAGGTCGTTTCGCACCGTCTGATGACCCGCGCCGGCATGATCCGCAAGCTGGCCGGCGGCATCTACAGCTACCTGCCGATGGGCTTGCGGGTCATCCGCAAGATCGAGGCGATCATCCGCGACGAAATGAACCGCGCCGGCGCGATCGAACTGCTCATGCCCGTGGTGCAGCCCGCCGAACTGTGGCAGGAAACGGGCCGCTGGGACAGGATGGGGCCCGAATTGCTGCGCGTGAAGGACCGTCATGACCGCGACTTCATCATCCAGCCGACCTCCGAGGAGGTCATCACCGACATCGCGCGCAGCGAGATCCACAGCTATCGCCAGCTGCCGAAGAACTTCTATCACATCCAGACCAAGTTCCGCGACGAGCGTCGCCCGCGCTTCGGCCTGATGCGCGGCCGCGAATTCACCATGAAGGATGCCTACTCGTTCGACCGCGACGAGGTCGGCGCCGAAAAGAGCTATCAGGCGATGTACGCCGCCTACGTGAAGATCTTCGAGCGGCTTGGCCTGAAATTCCGCGCCGTGCGCGCCGACACCGGGGCAATCGGCGGCTCCTTGTCGCACGAATTCCAGGTGATCGCCGACACCGGCGAGGATCTGCTGGTCTACTGTCCCGAATCCGACTACGCCGCCAATATCGAACTGGCCGAAGCGCTGCCCCTGGCGGCCGTCCGGCCGGCGCCGACTTTGGCGCTGCAGAAGGTCGCCACGCCGAATGCCTCGCGCTGCGAGGAGGTCGCCAAGCTGCTCGGCATCCCGCTCGAGCGCACGGTGAAATCGATCGTGCTGGCCGCCGATACGCCGCTCGGTCCCGAGATCTGGCTGCTGCTGGTGCGCGGCGACCACGAGCTCAACGAGACCAAGGCGGGCAAGCTTCCCGGGCTCGACAAGGGCTTCCGCTTCGCGAGCGAGGCGGAAATCATCGACCACTTCGGTTGCCCCCCCGGCTATCTCGGTCCGCTCAACACGAAGAAACCCGTCCGGGTCGTGGCCGACCGCACCGTGGCGAACATGAGCGATTTCGTCTCGGGCGCCAACGAGATCGGCTTCCATGTCCAGGGCATTCACTGGGGCCGCGACCTGCCCGAGCCGGAGGTCGTCGCCGACGTCCGCAACGTCGTCGCGGGCGACCCCTCGCCGGACGGGAAAGGCCAGCTGGCGCTCCAGCGCGGTATCGAGGTCGGTCATGTCTTTTTCCTCGGCACCCGATATTCCGCGGCGATGAACTGCACCTACCTCGACGAGACCGGCAAGCCCCGGCCGATGGTGATGGGCTGCTACGGCATCGGCGTCACCCGTCTGGTCGGCGCCGCCATCGAACAGAATCACGACGGGAAGGGCATCGTCTGGCCGGACGCCATCGCTCCTTTTGTCGTTGTCATCTGTCCCGTCGGCTGGGGCAAGTCGGAAGAGGTCCGGCGCGCAGCGACCGTGCTCTACCAGCAACTCCTGCGGTCGGGCATCGACGTCATCCTCGATGACCGCGACGAGCGCCCCGGCGTGATGTTCGCCGACTGGGAGTTGATCGGCGTGCCGCACCGCATCACCATCGGCGAACGCGGGCTCAAGGAGGGCGCCGCCGAGTATGGGCATCGCCGCGATGCCGGCGCGGCCAGGGTGCCTCTTGACGAAGTCGCCGCGCGGGTATGTCAGAGGGTATGCGCCTAGCCGTCGGACTGCTGCTCGCCAGCCTCGCCCTGCAGTCCTGGGCCGGCGCGCAGAGGTACGAGCCGCTGTCCGCCAGCGTGCAGGCCGCGCTGCAGGCCGCCGTTTCGGACCGCGCGACGCCCGAACCGCGCTTTGCTTCGATCGAGGAAAGAATCGACTGGCTCGCCGAAATGTCGCGCCGGCTGGAAAGACGCATGCCGGATCGCGCCCAGCGCATCGAGTTTCTCAAGGCCGTGCGCTACGAAGCCCAGCGGGCGGGTCTCGACCCGCAGCTGGTGCTGGCCCTGATCCAGGTGGAGAGCGGGTTTCGCAAATACGCCGTATCCAGCGCAGGGGCGCGGGGGTACATGCAGGTGATGCCGTTCTGGGTCGGACTCATTGGCAGCCCCGACCAGAACCTCTTCCATCTGCGCACCAACCTGCGCTTCGGTTGCACCATCCTGCGCCATTACCTGGATATCGAGAATGGCGACCTCTTCCGCGCACTTGGCCGCTACAACGGCAGCCTCGGCCGGGCCGAATACCCGAACATGGTGCGTACCGCCTGGGAAAAGCGCTGGTATTGGGTGCCGCCGCAATCAACCGAAGCGGCGGCGTTGCAATGAAAGCCGGTCGGCAGCCATACCTGTTGATAGCGTAACTCTTGACTGATATACCCGGACATTTTATTGGACACGCCTATCCGCTATCATGTTGTAACTAATTGATGTAGTATGCAGAATTCGCGCTTCCGCGATGGACATTCTTTTTGACATTTTATGAACCCCCCCCCGCTTCCCGACACAACGCATCGCGTCGAAACAGCTCGCTTCGGCCCGTTCGTGTTTCAACTCGGGCTGGACCTTGATGGGCTCCTCATGCCTTTGCAGCGGGTCGATGATGCCCATGCCCGCTTTGTGGCGTCGCCGCTGGTGCAGGTCGCCAACCAGTTGGAAAGGGAAGTCATCGTCAGCAGCGTGTTCGGGACCAACACCATCGAGGGTGGCACGCTGACCGAAGACGAAACCGCGTCCGCACTGACGCTCGATCCGGATCGGGTGCGCGAGGTTGAACAGCGCCGCGCCCTGAACATCAAGGCCGCCTATGAGTTTGCTCAGCAGGCGGCCGGCCAGCCCGGCTGGCGACTGGACGAGGCTTTCATCGTGCGGCTGCATGCCCTGATGACCCGCGATGTGCCCCATCCGGACAATCGCCCCGGCATGATTCGCGCCAACCCGAAGGAACGCGTGACGCTGGTCGGCGACGAAGCCCATGGCGGGCGTTACAAGCCGCCACAATTCGACGGCGACATTCGCAAGCTGCTGGCGGCGCTGGTCACCTGGCACGACGCCCTGATCGACGCGGGCGTTCCGGCACTGCTGCGCGCGCCGCTGGTGCATCTCTACTACGAACTGGTTCATCCGTTCTGGGACGGCAACGGCCGTGTCGGCCGCGTCATCGAGGCGTCCCTGTTGCTGGCGGCCGGCTACCGGTACGCGCCGTTTGCGCTGGCCCGCTATTACCTCGGCGAAATCGACCGCTACTTCACACTGTTCAACATCTGCCGCAAAGCGGGGGAGAAGTCGCAACCATCGCCCAATCAGCCATTCGTCGCCTTCCATCTCGAAGGCATGCGGCAAACCATCGACCGCCTGCACGCGCGCGTGGATCGGCTGGTCGTCATGCTGCTCTACGAAAGCCAACTGCGCCGCGCCTACGACGAAAAAACCCTCAACGCCCGGCAATACGCGATTGCATTGCAAGTTCTGGGGTCGGGCCGGCCTGTATCGCTGGCCGAAATGCGCCGCGCACCCTGGTATGTCAGCCTGTATCTGAAACTCAACGACAAGACGCGGCAACGCGATCTGGTCAAACTGCGCAGCCTCGAACTGCTGCATCTGGACGAGGCGAACTGCCTATGGCCGGGCTTTGCCAAGCCGTCCGGGAACAAACAGCCGGGCAGGGAAGCCTGAACATCACGGCTCTGCACAACGAAAGTCGGCGCCGGCGGGACGGCGAACACATGGCGGGTCAGCGCGGCAGGCCGGGCATGCCCCCCATTCCACCCATGAGCCCCTTCATGCCGCGCATCATCTTGCCCATGCCGCCCTTGGAGAACTGCTTCATCATCTTCTGCGTCTGCTCGAACTGGTTGAGCAGACGGTTGACCTCCTGCACCTGAACTCCGGCGCCGGCGGCGATGCGCCGCTTGCGGCTGGCCTTGATGAGTTCCGGCTTGCTGCGCTCGATCGGGGTCATCGAGTTGATGATGCCCTCGAGGCGGCGGATCGTCTTGTCTTCGGTGGCGCCGCCGGCCTGCTGCGCCAGTGCGCCGAACTGCGCGGGCAACTTGTCGAGCAGGGCGCCCATGCCGCCCATTTTGCGCATCTGCATGATCTGCGCCTTGAAGTCGTGCAGGTCGAAGCCCTTGCCCGACTTCATCTTCTTGACGAATTCCTCGGCCTTTTCCTGATCGACGCCGCGCTGCGCTTCCTCGACCAGGCCGAGGATGTCGCCCATGCCGAGGATGCGGCTGGCCATGCGTTCCGGATGGAATTCCTCGATGCCCGTCAGCTTCTCGCCGACGCCGGCGAATTTCAGCGGTTTGCCGGTGACATGGCGCACCGACAGCGCCGCGCCGCCGCGCGCATCGCCGTCGAGTTTGGTCAGGATCACGCCGGTCAGCGACAGCGACTCGTTGAAGGCCTTGGCGGTATTCACCGCGTCCTGGCCGAGCATCGCATCGACGACAAACAGGGTTTCGATCGGGCGCAGCTGCGCATGCAACTCGCGGATCTCGGCCATCATCGCCGCGTCGATGGCGAGACGGCCGGCGGTATCGACAAACAGCACGTCGTGGAAATGGCGCTTCGCGTAATCCAGCGCCGCCGCCGCGATCTCGGCTGGCTTCTGGCCCGGCGCCGATGGGAAGAAATCGATGCCGGCCTGGGCGGCGACGGTCTTCAACTGCTCGATGGCGGCCGGGCGATAGACGTCGCAACTGACCGCCAGCACCTTCTTCTTCTGGCGCTCCTTGAGCCATTTGCCAAGCTTGGCGGTGGTCGTCGTCTTGCCGGCGCCCTGCAGGCCGGCCATCAGGATGATCGCGGGCGGCTGGCAGGCCAGGTCAAGCTCGGCTTTTGCGCCGCCCATCAGCTCGACCAGTTCCCTGTGCACGACTCCCACCAGCGCCTGGCCGGGGGTCAGTGAGCCGATCACCTCCTGGCCGACGGCCTTCTCCCTGACGCGGGCGATGAACTCCTTGACCACCGGCAGGGCGACGTCGGCTTCGAGGAGCGCCATGCGCACCTCGCGCAACATGTCCTGGATGTTGTCTTCGGTCAGGCGCGCCTGACCGCGCAAGGTTTTGACGACCTTGGCGAGGCGTTGGGTCAGATGATCGAACATGGGCTTGGTGTAGACTGCAGAAAATGCTGCCGATCTTACTGCAATCCCCCGCGCTGCACGTGCTGGCCGCCTTGCTCTACCTCGGCCTGGCCGTCCATTTCTGGCGTACGCGCTGGCGCGGCGCGGTGCTCGACCAGCCGGTGAAGGGCCTGGTCGGGTGGGAGCGCGCCTGGCTTGCCGCGGCACTGGCGGTTCACGGCGTCACGCTGGCGCTGGCGCTCCTGCCGGCGGCCGGTCCGGGCATGCGCTTCGGTTTCGCGGTCGCCCTGTCGATGATCACCTGGCTCGCCGTCGCCCTCTACTGGATCGAAAGCCTTTACGCGCGCATGGAGAGCCTGCAGATGCTGGGTCTGCCGCTCGCCGCGGCTTGCGCCCTGCTGCCCTGGCTGCTGCCGGGCCAGCACTTGGTCGCCAATGCCGAGTCGCCGGTGTTTCGCCTGCATTTTCTCGTGGCCATGCTGTCCTACAGCCTGTTCACGCTGGCCGCCCTGCACGCCGTGCTGATGGCAGTCGCCGAAAAGCGCCTCCACCGCGGGCGCATGACCCCGTTATTCGCCGGGCTGCCGCCTCTGCTGACGATGGAATCCCTGCTGTTCCGACTGATTCACATCGCCTTCGTTCTGCTGACGCTGACTCTGGCGTCGGGCGTGCTCTTCTCGGAACAGATTTTCGGCAAGGCGCTGCCGCTGAATCACAAAACCGTATTCGCCCTGCTGTCCTGGGCGATTTTTGCCGCCCTGCTGTACGGGCGCCATCGTTACGGCTGGCGCGGCCGCAAGGCGCTGCGCTGGACCCTCAGCGGTTTCGTCGCCCTGCTGCTGGCCTATGTCGGCAGCCGTTTCGTCCTTGAAGTTTTGCTCGATCGTTCTTCCTGATGGAGAAAAGCCCGGCCCATTCGCTTTACTCCATCTTTACAACTCGACCGGGTCAGGGCATTATCACCTTGCATAAATAGGGCGAGGAGCGGGCATGGCAACGCCAAAACGGGACGATTCCCTCACGAGCTATCGCTGGGAGGGCAAGGACAAGAGCGGCAAGATCGTGCGCGGGGAGCTGCGCGCCGCTTCTCCGACCGTCGTGCGCACCGCCTTGCGGCGCCAGGGCATTCTCGCCACCCGGGTTTCCAAGCAGACCTTTAGCGGCAGGGGCAAGGTCACCGACAAGGACATCACGCTGTTCACCCGCCAGATGGCGACGATGATGAAATCCGGCGTGCCGCTGTTGCAGTCTTTCGACATCGTCGGCAAGGGCGCGAGCAACCCGGCGCTGAGCCGGCTTGTCGCTTCCATCAAGACCGACGTGGAGACCGGTTCGGCGCTCAACCAGGCCTTCCGCAAGTTCCCGCTCCATTTCGACAACCTCTATTGCAACCTGGTCGAGGCCGGCGAGCAGGCCGGCATTCTCGACCAGCTTCTCGACCGCCTGGCCACCTACAAGGAAAAGACCCAGGCGATCATCGCCAAGATCAAGAGCGCGCTGTTCTATCCGATTTCGGTCCTGGTCGTCGCCTTCATCGTCACGGCGGTGATCATGATCTTCGTCGTGCCGCAGTTCAAGAAGGTGTTCACCAGCTTCGGCGCCGACCTGCCCGGACCGACCCTGATCGTCATGGCGATTTCGGACTATTTCGTCGAATACTGGTACATCATCTTCGGCGCGATCGGCGGCGGCCTGTATGCATTCTTCTACTTCTGGAAACGCTCCGAAAAGATGCAGATCGTCATGGACCGCCTGGCGCTGCGACTGCCCATCTTCGGCGAAGTGTTCCGCAAGGCCACCCTGGCGCGCTGGTCGCGCACCCTGTCGACCATGTTCGCCGCCGGCGTTCCCCTCGTCGAGGCGCTGGACTCGGTCGGCGGCGCTGCGGGCAATCACATCTACCGGGAGGCCACCAAACGGATCAAGGCCGAGGTCAGCACCGGCTCGAGCCTGACCGTCGCAATGCAGAACGCCGCAGTATTTCCCAACATGGCGATCCAGATGATCTCGATCGGCGAGGAATCGGGCCAGATCGACGCCATGAGCGGCAAGGTGGCCGATTTTTACGAAGCGGAGGTCGACGATGCCGTCAGTCGGCTGTCCAGCCTGATGGAGCCGATGATCATGGTCGTGCTCGGCGTCCTCATCGGCGGCATCATCATCGCCATGTACTTGCCGATCTTCAAGCTCGGCGCCGTGGTCTGAGCCTTCCGGTGGCCGCCCTCGACCCGACGACGCTGGTCGCCGCCTGCGCCCTGTTCGGGCTGCTGATCGGCAGTTTTCTGAATGTGGTGATCCACCGCCTGCCCCTCATGATGGAGCGCGACTGGCGGGCGCAGTGCGCCGAACTGGAAGGCAGGCCGCCCCCGGCGCAGGAGCCGCTCTCCCTGCTGCGTCCGCGTTCGCGCTGCCCGGGCTGCGGGCATGCCATCGGCGCGCGGGAGAACATCCCGCTCGTCAGCTATCTCCTGCAAAAGGGCCGCTGCAAGGGGTGCGGGGCGGCGATCAGCCCGCGTTACCCGCTGGTCGAAGCGCTGACCGGCCTACTGTTCGGTTACGCCGCCTGGCACTACGGCATGTCCCTGGCGACGGCGGGCGCCCTGCTGTTCATCGCTGCGATGATCGCCCTGACTTTCGTCGATCTCGACACTCAACTGCTGCCCGACGACATCACCTTGCCGCTCCTCTGGGCCGGACTCCTGCTCAACCTCCAGGGCGCCTTCGCGACCCTGCCGGATGCCGTGATCGGGGCTGTGGCCGGTTATCTCGCCCTGTGGCTGGTCTATTGGGCGTTCAAGCTCGCCACCGGCAAGGAAGGCATGGGCTACGGCGACTTCAAGCTGCTCGCCGCCATTGGCGCCTGGTTCGGCTGGCAGATGCTGCCGCTGGTCATCCTGGCCTCCTCCCTGGTCGGCGCCGCGGTCGGCATCGCGCTGATCGTCCTGGCCCGGCGCGGGCGCAGCGTGCCGATTCCTTTCGGCCCCTATCTTGCAGCGGCGGGGATCATCGCCCTTTTCTGGGGAAAGCCGATCAACCAGGCGTATCTTGGCCTGATCTGATCTTGATTTCGGGCCCGGCCGTACCGATCTGAGCGGCGCGGGCGTCTTTTTGCTCAAGCGCCCTATAATTTCGGCAGACCATTTATTTACGGAGTGAAACATGCCTATTTACGCCTACCGCTGCAGCCAATGCGGTTTCGAGAAGGATGTCCTGCAGAAAATGTCCGACGCGCCCCTCACGACCTGCCCGGAATGCAACACCGACCATTTCGGCAAGCAGCTCACGGCCGCCGGCTTCCAGCTCAAGGGCAGCGGCTGGTATCAAACCGACTTCAAGAGCGACGCCCGGCCGAAAGCCGATAATCCGCCTCCCTGCCAGGGCGGAACCGGCGCCTGCCCCTCCTGCGCCTGACCTCCCTTGAAGAAATATTTCATCACCGGGCTCCTGATCTGGATCCCGCTCGTCATTACCGCCTGGGTGCTGACGTCCATCGTCGGCGCGATGGATCAGTCCCTGCGACTGTTGCCCGCGGCTTTGCATCCCGTCAACTGGCTGGGCTTCGACATCCCGGGAGCAGGGACGCTGCTGACGTTGCTGATCCTTTTTTTCACCGGCCTCATCACCGCCAACATCGTCGGTCAGAAACTGGTCAAGTTCTGGGAAGGCATCCTCGCCCGCATTCCGGTGGTGAAATCGATCTACTACAGCGTCAAGCAGGTTTCCGACACCCTGTTCTCCGGCAGCGGCGAGGCCTTCCGCAAGGTGCTGCTGGTGCGCTTCCCGCATCCGGAGGCCTGGGCGATCGCCTTCCAGACCGGGACACCGGCCCGGCAGGTGGATGAGCTGCTGGAGGAGGAATACGTCAGCGTCTTCATTCCGACCGCGCCGAGTCCGGTCAACGGTTTCTTCTTCTTCGTCCGGAAGCGCGAGACCATCGAACTGGACATCTCGGTCGACGACGCGATCAAGTATGTCGTCTCGATGGGCGTTGTCCCCCCGCAGCAACGCTATCCCAATCTTGTCGGGCGCGCGCAGAACGAATAGCCGTCCTGCCAGCGCCGACTCTTCCCCGGACTCTTTTCCCATGCGTACCCATTATTGCGGCCAGCTCAACGCCAGCCACGTCGACCAGATCGTCACCCTCTGCGGCTGGAACCACCGCCGCCGCGACCACGGCGGCATCATCTTCATCGACCTGCGCGACCGTGAGGGCATCGCCCAGATCGTCTGCGACCCGGACCGGCCGGAGATGTTCAAGCTCGCCGAGGCGGTGCGCAATGAATTCGTGCTCAAGGTCACCGGCCAGGTGCGTCGCCGTCCCGTCGGCACAGAGAACCCCAGCATGCCCTCGGGCGAGATCGAGATCCTCTGTCACGAAGTGGCAATCCTGAATCCCGCCGTCACCCCGCCCTTCCCGCTCGACGACGACAATCTCTCGGAGCACGTGCGCCTGGTCCATCGCGTCATCGACCTGCGCCGGCCGCAGATGCAGAAGAATCTCATGCTGCGCTACAAGACGGCGCGCGCCTTCCGCCGCTTCCTCGACGACCACGGCTTCATCGATATCGAGACGCCGATGCTGACCAAAAGCACGCCCGAAGGCGCCCGCGACTACCTCGTGCCCTCGCGCGTCCATCCCGGCCAGTTCTTCGCCCTGCCGCAGTCGCCGCAGCTGTTCAAGCAACTCCTGATGGTCGCCGGCTTCGACCGCTACTACCAGATCGTCAAGTGCTTCCGCGACGAGGACCTGCGCGCCGACCGCCAGCCCGAATTCACCCAGGTCGATATCGAGACCTCGTTCATGGACGAGACCGCGATCACCGGCATCATCGAGCAGCTGATCCGCTACGTCTTCAAGGACGCCATCGATGTCGAGCTGCCCGATCCCTTCCCGCGCATGAGCTATGCCGAGGCGATGCGCCGCTTCGGCTCCGACAAGCCCGATCTGCGCGTGACGCTGGAACTGACCGAAGTCACCGACGCCGTGCGGGACGTCGCCTTCAAGGTCTTCAGCGGTCCGGCCACCTCCGGCGGCCGCGTCGCCGCGCTGCGCATCCCCGGCGGCGCCAGCCTGTCCCGTGGCGAGATCGACGGCTACACGGAATTCGTCAGGATCTACGGCGCCAAGGGCCTCGCCTACATCAAGGTCAACGACGTCAGCAAGCTCAACGAAGAGGGCCTGCAGTCCCCGATCGTCAAGAACCTGCACGCGCAGGCGCTCAAGACCATCGTCGAGCGCACCGGCGCGCAGTCCGGCGATCTGATCTTCTTCGGCGCGGACAAGACCGAAGTCGTCAATGACGCCCTCGGCGCCCTGCGCAGCAAGCTCGGCCACGAGAAGGGTTACGTCAATGGCAAGGCTTGGGAACCGCTCTGGGTCGTCGACTTCCCGATGTTCGAGTACGACGAGGATGAGAAGCGCTGGTCGGCCTGCCACCATCCCTTCACCGCGCCGAAGGACGGCCACGAGGAACTGATGAAGACCAACCCGGGCGAGTGCCTCGCCAAGGCCTACGATCTGGCGCTCAACGGCTGGGAAATCGGCGGCGGCTCGGTGCGGATCCATAAGGCCGACGTGCAGGCGCGTGTCTTCGAAGCGCTCGGCATCGATGAGGAGGAACAGCGCCTCAAGTTCGGCTTCCTGCTCGACGCCCTCAAGTACGGCGCGCCGCCCCACGGCGGCCTGGCCTTCGGCCTCGACCGCATCGTCACCATGATGACCGGCGCCGAGTCGATCCGCGACGTGATCGCCTTCCCGAAGACGCAGCGCGCCCAGTGCCTGCTGACCGACGCGCCCTCCGGCGTCGACGAGAGGCAGTTGCGCGAGCTGCACATCCGCCTGCGCCAGAAGGTCGAAACCCAGGTCGAGATCGGCAAGGCCGGATGAGCCGCTTTTTCGGTCTGCTGCTGGCTTGCCTCTGCGGGTTCGCGCAGGCGCAGACGATCGCGCCCGCCGAGCTGCCCGCTGAAGGGCGCGCGACGCTCGCGCTCATCTACCAGGGCGGCCCCTTTCCCTTCAAGCGCGACGGCATCGTGTTCCAGAACCGCGAACGCCTCCTGCCCGAGCGCCCGCGCGGCCACTACCGGGAATACACTGTAGTCACGCCCGGCCTCAAGCACCGCGGCGCGCGGCGCATCGTCTGCGGCGGAGAGTCGCCGTCCCGCCCCGAGGCCTGCTGGTACACCGCCGACCACTACAAGAGTTTCCGGAAAATCGCAGAATGAACTACGCGCACCTCCTTACCCGCATCGAACACGCCGGCGTCTTCCACATGCCGCTCGACGGCGAGGATGCCCTGACCGGCGCGGCCGAGCAAGACGGCTATTGCGTCTTTCGCGTCGATCTGGCGCAGGCGCAAACCAAGGCGGCGATGCTCGACGCCATCGCCAAGGCGATGAACTTCCCGGAATGGTTCGGCCACAACTGGGATGCCCTGCTCGACTGCCTGGCCGATCTGGGCTGGCAGCCGGCGGAAGGCTATCTCGTCATCCTCGAGCACTGCGACGGTATCCATGGCCACGCGGAAGCCGATTTCGTCCAGACTCTCCAGGTGTTCGAGAGTGCCGCCGGCGAATGGCGCGACCAGGGCATCCCGTTCTGGTGCTTCGTGGACATGCAGGCCGACGGCATCAGCTGGCTGTCGGACATCGCCTGAGCCGTGTCCGGGACGAAGCGCCCCGTCTCGGTGTTGGTGGTCGTGCACGATCCCGAATTGAATATCCTTCTGCTCGAGCGCGCCGCCCATCCCGGTTACTGGCAGTCGGTCACCGGCAGTCAGGAGGGCGACGAGTCGCTGCGCGCCACCGCCCTGCGCGAAGTCGCGGAAGAAACGGGACTGACGGTCGCGCCCGGTAACCTGCGCGACGGGCGCCTGGCCAACCGCTTTGAAATCTTCACCGAATGGCGCGACCGCTACCCCGCAGGGGTGACGCACAACACCGAGCACGTGTTCAGCCTGCGCGTTCCGGCAGGAACACCCGCGACTCCCGCGACGGGCGAGCACCGCGCATGGCGCTGGCTGCCCTGGCGCGCCGCCGCCGCGGCCTGCTTTTCCTGGTCGAATCGGGACGCGATCCTGATGCTGGGACTGGAGGACGGCGCGCGGCAGAATTTTCTTCCTTGAAATTTCCGGCCGGCCGGCCTAAGCATGTATCGGGTACTTTGACAGAAGGGAGGGGATCATGAACCCGCTGACTCGTCACGATCCGTTCGACGATTTCTTCCGCGGATTCCTTGTGCGCCCGGTCGAGATGGGCAAGGGCGTGGAGGCGCCGGATATCAAGGTGGACGTGAAGGAGCAGGACCAGGCCTACG
>JAGXSN010000269.1 GCA_018333815.1 Sulfuritalea sp.
GCCTTGGGGAAGCTGCCTCTTGATGAACTCGGACGGCTGGTAGCCGCCCTCGCCGAAGCCGAACTCCATGTTGGCCATCGCGCGTTCCATCCGGTGGGCTTGCCGGTCCGAGAAGACCAGCTCGCCGTTGCCATCCATCAGGTTGATGAACTCGTGGATGTTGTCCCCGAGCATCGACGCGAGGAAGGCGTCACCGAACGTCTGCATCAGCTTCTGCGCGGTGACTTCGCCAATGGTCGGAATACGCTTCAGTGCCTTGAGCACGGTCGAGGACTGGTCGCTGGCGGACAGGCCTCTGGGACGAATCAGCGTCCACAGCGGTGCGGCGCAGTGGCTGCACTTGCGGCGGGACTCCTCGGCTTCGAGTTCGACCGGGTTGATCGGCTCGCCGTCGAGGTCGGTGATGATGTGGCCGCAATCCGGGCAGGCCCCCACGTCGCCGTGAGGCGTGCGCCGCCGAACGAAGACAGGCTTCCAGTGGAACCCCATCCGCATCCGCACGCGGCCCAGGACGAAGAACTCCTGGCCCTGGGCCGGCACGCCCAACTGCTCGCGCAGTTTTAGCAGCTTGACCAGCGTGTCCGGGCCATTGAGCACCCAGACCTTGGCACCGGCCACCGTCTCCTGGATTTCGCGCCGCCACTTGTAGACCAGGTGCGGCGGAGACAGAACCAGGGTACGGCGGTAGCCTTCGGCGTTGAGCACGGCGGCGGTGGCAATACCCACCGTCGTCTTGCCGCAGCCCATCTCGCCATTGACGATCGCGGCGCGTTCGCCACGATCGACCAACAGCTCGGTGACGGCATGGACCACATCGGCTTGCGCCGGGAACAGCTTGCGCTTGAGACTGGCAAGGACGATCTGCCGATGCGCCCGCGCCTGTCCGGCATAGACCGGGGGATTGGCGCGGTTGAGCGAGTCCAGCAACTCGTCTCCGAACTCGGTGACGAAGTCCTGCAGGCTGAGGGTGAGAGGAGAAGCGGCCGCTTCGAGCAGGTCTCCCTGCACAGCGGTTTCGGGAATGGTTTCGAGATCGAGGGACATGGTGATGCTCCAAGGTGAAAGGGCACGCACCGCCCCCGCGGGGCGTTGGCGTGCCCCGGGGTGGGAAGAAAGGAACGGCGCAGGGCCGCTGAATGCCGATCAATACTCGCTGGGCAGCAGCAGCGTGGTGACGCTGCGATCCCATTCGGTGATGATCCAGAGCTTCAGGTCAGGCGTGACTTGGTAGGACGAAAACAGACGATCCTCGCCGGACTTCAGCGCGGCGTCGTTCAATCGCCGATCGTCGTCGCTCAGGTCGCCCCAGTCGCCATGAAGATGGCGGCGCAGGTACGGCGTGGGGTTGAGCCGGCCCTGTCGGACCAACTCGTCGACGCCGGCGGTCATGACCACCTGCCCGGGCGAAAAGCGTGCTTGTGACGCGAGGTTGAGGACTGCAAATGCCATGGTGTTTCTCCTTCTGGAAGAAGGGGCCACGGCACCCCATCGGGGCGACATGACCCCGGTGGGTGGATGAAAGCGACGGTGAGCCGTCAGGGAACACCGATCAGCGGATGGTCAGTACCTCGCCCCGTGTCGGGGAGCCTGGCGTCATGTCCCAGGCACGGATGACCGGCACGAACTTGTCGGTGAGGATGCGCGTCTCGGCCACGGAGCCGTCGTCGCGTTCGGTGTATTCCGTCTGGAGGGTCTTCTCCTTGTGGGTATCACCTTTGACGACGAGCACACGCCCGGCCTTGGACCTCACCACGCCGGAGATCGCGCCCGCGGCCAGGGCCAGGGCGAGATGCCAGTGGGACAAGGCCCGCGCCGGCGGGCGCAGCGACTGCTGCGCGGCGCCCAGGTGCGTATCGAGCGCCGGCCAGAGTCCTTGCAGCCGGCCGACTTCATCGGCGAACTGCTCTGGCTCCATCGTGACGCGATAGAAGTGCTCCGGCTCGGCCGGGCTGATGGGGACCGAGTACGGCAGGAACGGCCATTTCAGCGGCAGCTCCTCGGCTTCGACGTCGCCTTGCCCGATCTGCAGCAGCAGACCGCGCACGGCTTTGACCGACTCCGAAGCCTGGTCGCGTTGACGAATCCTGCGACCGAAGATCACCACCTGCTTGAACTGCGTTTCCACCGCACGGTAGATGCGCAGGTCGGCGAAGTGGCGCGTCAGCCATCCGACCAGTTCGGCGTCGAGCACGTAGGACGGCACGATGAAGATCAGCACGCCGCCGTATTGCAGCAGTGGCAGCGCCCGCTGGTAGAACAGCTTTTCCAGCCGCGCACGGCCCTGGCCCTGATAGCCGATGTTGCCGTTGGCGTCCTTGGACAGGTCGCCATAAGGCGGGTTGAGCCACAGCAGGCCAAAGGTCTGGCGCGAGATCAGCGTATCCATCAGATCGCCGTGGATGCAGCGGTCGACCAGTTGCCTGGCGTGCTGCGCCCGCTCGGCGTCGTACTCGACGGCGAAGGCCCGCACCTGCTCGCGCCCGAGAGCGTGAGAGGCTTCGGCAATCGCCACGCCTTCGCCGGCGCAGGGATCGAGGATGCACATCGGCCCGGCGGCGGGCGCCAGTGCGGCGAGCGCTCTTTCGAGCGTGGGTTCATCCGTTGGGAAGTACCCGTTCTTCACGAAATTGCGGGCGAGCCGCGGGAACATGAGTGCCATGGGAATCTCCTGGGGCATGTCGATGGAAGGAAGGGGCATGCGCGGATGCATGTCCAGTACGAAGACCTCAAGCCACCGCTTCGAGCGGCAGATCGGAGGTGATTGGGTGCCCGGAGACATCCGTGGTGAGCACGTTGCCGCGGATCAGGCTGCCCAGCGCCTCGGTCAGCGCCGGTACGTCGATGGTGAGCCGGTGGCCTTCCAATGGCCCGAGGGCGAACGGAAGGCGAGTCAGCATCGACCGCGCCTGCAACAGCTCCAGCACGATGTCGCGCCAGTGATCGAGCAGCGGCAGTGGGCAGGTATCCCGCACCAGCAACCACAGCCGGTCGAGCCGGTGTGCGGACTCGCGCGGCAGAAGCGCCAGCGCGCTGGCGTTGGCCTTGTCGGGCTTCACGGCGCGACGGTCGAACAGCCACACGTTGGTCAGCGAGCCGAACAGTGTGCGGCGGTAGGCTCGGGTAATGCGCTTCTCCAGGTTCTCGACGTTGCCGACGAAAACCGGGACGCTCGCGCCCTGGTCGGTGATGACATGGAACTGGTCCAACCCCTGCTCATCCCGGCCCAGGGTCAGGCGGGCCAGGAATTCCTGGACAGCGGTGTCGCGTGCCCAGATGGAGAGAAAGATCAGGTTGCCGTTCTCGTCACCGATGCAGCCGTCGGCCATCAGGTCGGGGCATTCGTCGATGCGATATAGCGTCTTGGAAGGATGGGTGGCAGGCATGGTGTTGTCCTCGAATGAATCGGAGGCAGCACGGCCCACCGGGGCTGTGACTGCCCCAGGGGGTGGTAGAAAACGCCGCGAACGGCGTGGCGAAGATGAGCGACCTGCGCGTCGCAACGCGTCGTAGCCTTGAAGGTCTTGACTACCTGGGCATGTTGCCGGCATCGCCGACGGACATGGGGCCAAGCCTGCTTCAGTGGGCAGACAAACGTGAGCAACAAAGCGCAGCTGGCACCATCCCCGTTTGCCCGGCGCCTCGGCCGTCCGGCAAAGAAAAAGCGGACCATGCCGCGATGGGCACGATCCGCTTGGGGGTCAGGCTTTCAGCTTGCGCAGGCCCTCCGCGAGCAGCCAGAGCGCCCGGTTGAGCCGGACGTTCTGGTCGATGCCCTGGACAGGCCGGGTGCGCTGCTGACGCCCGTTGGCGCTGCGGCCAGTCAGGCCGCCTTTGACGAGGTTCTCCTGGACCCGGTTGAACGTGGACCACAGGTCAGCATGGTTGTCGTCGAAGCGACGGGGACGCAGGATCTGGCTTTCCGTGATCGGCAGGGTCTTGCCCGGTTCGTCGTACTTGAGGACCAGGGCCGATCTGGCGAAGACCTCGGCCTCGCCGTCGTCGAGTGTGATGGCACGCATGGCGTCGCGTGAGTCCTGCACCTGCTCGAACCCATGCAGCACCTCGTAGGCGCCCTCGATCACGTGATCGGTGACGTTGCCCTTGTGGGGCACGCGCACGTCGGCGAACGTGTCGCCGCACACCAGGCCGTTCTGGCAGACGAAGCGGAACATGCCCGCCAGCATCTGGTAGCTGCTGGTGCCATCGTGCGAGTTGAGCAGGATGATCTCGTTCGCCTCGGCGCCGTTGATCTGGCTCGCGTGGCGAAGCCGCAGCATGTGCTTGGTGTAATCGCGGCGGTCCTCCTGGCGCACACGGGTCTGGCACACCATGAACGGCTGGAAGCCTTCCTTGCGCAGTTCGGTCAGCACTGCCGCCGTGGGGATATAGCTGTACCGCCCGGAGCGGCTTTCGTGCGGGGTGTCCGCGAAGATGGAGGGTGCGACGGTGCGAATCTGGTCATCGGACAGCGGGTGATTCGACCGCAGCACTGGGGAGCGATAAGCGAAGCGGGATGAGAGTTGCATGACGATCTCCTTGGATGAGAGACCGGAGCCCCGCCCCACCGGGGAGGAACCCCGGCGGGTGGTGGAACGCCGCTGGCGCGGCGGTTGGAGTCAGGCCGTGGCGAGGTGCCAGTCCTGGGACAGTGGAGCGAACTCGTAGCCCAGCGCACCGAGACGGTCGCGCTGCTGACGCAGCACACGACGATCCACGGTGGCGTCGAGCTTGACGATCTCGCCCAGCGGCCAGAGCGCACCGAAGAGCGCGACGTCGTCCGCCTCGGCCGAGGCCTCGGGGGATGCGGCGGCCGGCTCGCTGCCGAACGGCGTGGTATCGACCAGCGGATCGCGCGGGCTTCGAGGCTTCGCCTTCGGCTTGGCCTGGGGCACTGCCGGCGCGGGAGCCTGCGCTTCCTCGTCGATCGGATCGACTTCCTGTGGACTCAGCCGGCGGGCTTCGTCATGGCTCAGGGCGTCGATGTTGGACAAGGTCATCCCGCCCAGGAGGGCGCGGATCTCGATGACCATGCGGCCGTTGGCGTTGTACGTGGAGGGACGGATTTCGGCGATGACGAAATCGCCCTCGTACTTGCCTTCGGCGTACTGGTCGAGCTCGGCGTTCTTCACGACGAACTCGCCGATGGAAGTCGCGAGGCGGCCGACGTTGAAATCGCCGTTGCGGCCGCGGATGGTCTTGATGGCCAATTGGCCTGGGATGGTGATCATGAAGGTCTCCTGCTGACGATGAGAGGGAAGGCCCCAGGGAACGGGGCCTTGCGGATCAGAACGACTCGGCAGCGGCCAATGCGGGGGCATCGGCAGCGTTGTCGGCAGCATCGGCGACGGGCTTGGAAGGCTCCGGTGCCGAGGCTTGCTGCGCGGCGGGCACGTCGGACGTCACAGGGACATCCGGGTCGCGCCCGTCTGGCTCGGTCGGCCTGGGTTCGGCCTTGTAGACGAGCTTGCCGTCGACCTTGATCCAACTGACGAACAGCAGGCGGGCCTTGAGGCTCACACCCTGCTCGCCGGCACGCTTCCCCTTGGAATAGGTGAAGGTGTCGGTCCACAGGTCGCCCAGGCGGAAGCCGATCATCACTTTCTTCTCCGCCTCGACGGCATCGATGCAGCGACGAACCAGGTGCTGCGCTTCCGAACCCGATACGCGCGTGTCGAAACGCACGTACGAGACGTCGTCGCTGGGACCGTTCAGAGCCGCGATGTCGCAGGCCAGGAACGCATCGCCTTTCTTGGGCTTCACTTCGCGGATGCGATTGAGGTACCCGAGGCCGGTGATGTGCAGATCGAAATAGGACTTTTCGGTGGAAGTGGTCATGGTGAATCTCCTGAAGGACAAGGTTGCGGAGACACACCCGACCCAGGCGGGGAAGGTGTGGAACCCCCGCGTGGGTTGATGGAACAGCTTCGTGGCATCACCATCGGGAACCGATGGACGTTCGCGCGTGGATGCCGGTGCGAACTGGGGTGATCAACGCGGTCGGAACCGCGTCGCAGCCTCGAGGATCGTGGCTGCCTGGGCATGTTGCTGACCGGAGTCAGCGGAACATGGGGGAAGCGTGGTGTTAGGACGGCGTACAGGCGAGTGGCAATCGGCGTTCGCACCCATCCACATTCTTGGTCCGCCCACTTGGATGTGGATGGCGCGCAGTATCAGACGGCAGCCAAGCATGCTTCCTGCCGAAGACACAGCGATAATGTCCGCTCGCATACTCATCGCCTTATGGATTCGACAGCCTTCCGATGACCGCTACCACTGCTTTGTCTCTGTTCGCAGTCATGATCGCGCTCGCTGCGATGCCCAGTTCGAGCGTGGCGCTGGTGGTTGTTCGGTCCGCGACCCTTGGGGTACGCCATGGCGTTGCCACTGCGCTGGGGATTGTGGCGGGCGATCTGCTCTTCGTCGTTCTGGCGGTTACGGGACTGGTGGCTGCGGTAGAGGTCATGGGAGCCTTTTTCACCGTGCTGCGCTACTTCGCGGCTGCCTATCTCATCTGGGTCGGCGTCGGACTGATCCGTCATCGTGACCATCCGGACAATCCCAGGGGCTTACACGGGGCCGGAGGCATGTGGGCAAGCTTTGCTGCCGGCATCATCTTGACGCTTGGGGACGTGAAGGCGATTCTTTTCTACGCGGCACTGTTTCCTGTTTTTGTCGACGTTTCCGCTATGACGGCTTTCGACGCAGGCGTCATTGGAACAATCACGGTAGTCGCAGTGGGAAGCGTGAAAGTCGCCTATGCGATCACTGCGCGTGCAATCGCTGCCGCTTCCAAAGGTCTGCCATTCGCAAAGCCGGTTCGCGTAACTGTAGGTTCCTTGATGATTGGAGCAGGTGGGTACCTGCTTGCCAAAGGGTCTTGATCAGCTTGCTGCCCTCCCTGGTCGGCGCGGGAATCGGTTCAATACCGGGACCGGGGCGCTATCACCCAATCCTCATCCAGCGGCTCGATAGGCATCCCGATACCGAAGCAGGGTACTCAATTTCCTCACGCTTGAAGGTGCGGAGCAGCACTGAACGCCCGTTCCTTCGGGATGGAATCCTAGTCGAGCCTCCATGGATGTGATCGCCGGTTAGAAGAAAAAGGCTTCCCGCCGCGGAGGCGGGAAGCTGAGCGGAGATCAATGCCTGACAGCCTTGCGGCCGGTCAGGCATTGCACGCGGATGCGCCTCCAGCTCCCGTCGTCGATCAGCCGTTCCAGCATCTCGCCGAGGGTGTCGAAGAACACCTCATCGACCCGTTCGACCAGCTCGCCGTCGCGGCGCAGTTCCACCGCGTACAGGTCGAGCCCGCGCTCGTACAGCACGGTGACGCGTCCCTGGAACTTCGCGGTGGCCACGGTGAAACTGATGGCGGGCGGCGTCGCGATGATGTCCTTGGGCAGCGGATCGACCCAGGTGAAGTCCCGCGCGCCGGCATCCACCAGCAGGTGGGTGATGCGCCGGTAGCCGTCGGGCGCGGGCAACTGTTCCATCTGCTGGATCAGTTCCTGCAACTCGGGGCAGCGGGGCTCGGGGATCGGCAGCTTCGCCGGTGCGGAGCCGAGCACGAACCGCTGTACCGTGTACGGCTTGCCGTCGGCGGTGAATGCGGTCTCTTCCTCGGGCGTGTCGGCACGCAGACCATCGAAGCGGCGTCGGGCGTAGGGTTCGACCTGCACCTTGACGCCCTCGTCGGGCACCTTGGTCACCAGCGCCCGGTCAAGCACCGCGAATTCCGCACGCCCCGTCTTGACGACGATGGCCTCGTCGGTGGTGGCAATGACCTTGCCCTCGAAGGGCTTGGGATCGATGTGGAAGCCCAGCGTCGAAACCTTGGGCTGGCCGTCGAAGATGTTGAACTTGAACGAACGGACGTTGGAAGGCACATGACCGACAACGAGCGTCGGCATCTGTGCGCGGATGGCTTGGGTATCCATGGGGAGACTCCTTGTGGCAACCAAGGGACTCCCGCCCGCAAGGGAGGTCTGTCCCTTGAGGGTGAGGTGGATGGACGCGGGTGCGCCCGGAGAACGAAGCAACCAGCACGGCGAACCGCGCCGCAGTCTCGAAGGTCTCGACTGCCTGGGCATGCTGCCGGCAACGCCAGCGAACATGCGGCCAGCGTGCGGCACATGGCGGCGGCCGTCCGCCGGGAATCGGCAATGCGCCGGCACCGCGTTCCGTGAAAAAGAAGAGCCCCGCACGGGGCTCAAGAGGGGGTTACTCGTCGTCGTAGAGCGTCAGCCCGTCCAGCACGGGCGCGTCGGCATCGAACACCAACATGCGAACGTCGGCGAGCGCAGCCAGATGCAACACTTCCACGAGGGGCTCCGGCATGCCCTTGGCCCGGTGCTCCTGCCGCAGTTCTTCGGCAGTGATGCCCTCGACATGCTGCAGATTCGCATCCGTCCAGGGGGTAGCGATCAGCTTTACACCGATCGCCGGGCAGTACGGGATGCGGAAGGCGACGAACAGAAAGCCGCTCGGCGTGGCGATATCCGCCAGTTCGGCGAGGAAGCGGCCTGCCTCGGCGGTGAGATGGGCGCTGCTGATCTCCCAGCACCGGCTGTAGAAGCCGGTCTCGAAGCTCAGTCGCCGCACCACTTCCCGCGCGTCGTCCTCCGAGTAGGTGTCGCCGACGTGCACGGGCTGGTCGAAGTCGTCGCCGCTGACGGCATATACCACGGTGCGCACCACGCCCTCGGTCTGGCACTGGGGGTCCAGGTCTTCGGGTGAGTCCTGGCCTTCGGTGATCAGGGCGAAGTCGTTGTTGAAGACGCAGGGGAAGAGCGCGACCTGGTCATCGGGCAGATGTGCCTGGCTGGGATGCAGCGGGCGCCAGACCGGCGGGCAGTCGTCCTCGTAGGTGATGCACAGGGAGCGGTCGATACGCAGGTTCTGGTAACCGCGAAGGAAGGGATTCGAAGTTGGGGACATGAAATTTCTCCGTCAGATGATGGACAGGGCCAGTCCCCGCTGGGGATCGAACCCCGGTGGGTGGATGAAGAGAAGTTGAAGACAAGCAGGGACACGGCCCCGAATGGAGGCGCATGTCCCTCGTAGGTGGAAAAAAAGGAACAGATGGCGAACAAGCGGACCGGGATCACCAGCCGCTGTAGTGCAGCACCAGATCGGCGATGACCTGGCGGCGCTCCAGATCGAGGCCTCCCAGATCGGAAAATCCCTCGAATCCGCAGCGCTTGAGCATCGCGCCACCCTCACGGGCGTTGTAGAAGCTCACCATCGCGGACAGGAACATGCGCTGGCCGCCGCTGAGGACATCCAGGGCGTCGTTGAGCAACAGCACCTTGGGACGCAGATCCCACTTGCCGGTGGCGCGCTGCAGGCCTTCGGGGGTGCCGTCGCCGAACCATTCGGGGCCGGCGATTTCCGCACCGCGCTTCCACGCTTCGAAGAAGGCCTCCGGTGCCTCGGCGAAATGCCGTTCTTCCGCGGCAATCTGATCAAGTACGTCCTGGGGCAAAGACTGGTTCATGAAATGGCTCCTGGTAAGTGGAAGTCAGGGGTGGATGCGTTGCTGCCAGCGGCCTGTTGCCAGAGCGTGGTCGGCGGCGTGCTGCGATCGGAAGTACTCGACGGACTCTCGGGACACCGGGCCGTCTTCGTCGGCGGTGCCGATGTAGTGGCCGGCGGCGCTGTGGCGCACCTGCAGAGGCAGGCGCTTGCCGGTGCAGGCCAGGGCCAGATAGCCAATGGCTTCGGCACGGGCCTGTACGACACTCAAGGGCGTCGATGCGGATGCAAGGGACATGGGGCTCTCCTGGTTGAAGGACCGGGAGCCCAACCCCCAAGACGGGAGCGGATACCTCCCGAGGGGTTGAAGGAAGAAGCATCGGCGTCGGGAAGACGCACGTCCGCGGTGGCGATGCGAAGCGGACTGGTTCGATCCACGCGGCAGACCGCGTTGCAGCCTTGAAGACCGAAGCTGCCAGGGCATGGTGCTGACGACCGTCAGCAGCACATGACTGCAGGATGGATGCGACGCATCACTGGCGTCTTCGAGGAATGCGCATTGCACATGGGCCGCTTTGAGGCTGCGTGACACCGATCAGGATCAAGCAAAGACCAACAGGCTGAAGGCCTTTGAGCCTTCAGCCGGAGAGGAGAGAAACCACCTGTGGGCTGTGGCAGTCCCGGCCGTCGTCAAAGCCGCTTTCTGCATCAGCAATCGCACCCGACCCGTGTCGTGGCTGGGGTCGACATCCTTCGGCACACATCCGCGCACAAAGGGAGCCCGTTGTTCCGCCGGCGGGCACCGGCACCGAATACCATCGACCCAAGGGGTCTCCTGACGGCTCGCCACGGCGCGATCGGCCAGGCGTCAGGAGACCCATCGTCATCGACGGGAGCATCTCGATCAATGGCGTCGCGGCAGACGCGATTCGTGGACGAACGGCCTTCTCGTCTCGCGAGCCCGTCGTTGGGCGGCCAGACGTGCACACCGTTGCAGAAGGAGGCGTGTGCTGGGGAGTCCCGCGGGGTGCGGGAGGTTGGCCCCGCCGTTGGAAACGGCCGGCGTGGCGCGGGGATTCGTCAGCGTCAGGAAGCCTTGCGGGAGGCACGCTGCTTGCGCGGCGCACCGTGCTTGCCCGTCGAGCTATCGACCGGCTGCGTTCCCTTGCAGTCCGGATAGTGACTGCATGACCAAAAAGCGCCGTTCTTGCCGGTGCGCTGGCGCATCTGTGCGCCGCATTGTGGGCAGGATGGCGACGGCGGCAGCTTGATGGCGAGTGTTGCGCCGCTGTACTGCTGCACGAGTTGGGCCACCCAGACGGATTGCCTGGCGATGAAGGTGTCCAGCGTCATCTGGCCGGACTCGATCATGTCCAGCGCCTGCTCCCAGACCGCTGTCGTGCCCGGATCGGCGATGGCCGCCGGCACGGTGTCGATCAAGGTGAAGGCGGCATCCGAAGCACGGATGGCGCGGCCCTTCTTCAGCAGATAGCCGCGACCGAGCAGGCCACTGATGATGTTGGCACGCGTGGCTTCGGTGCCGATACCCGTCGTGTCCTTGAGCTTCTGCTTCAGGCGCGGGTCGGTAACGAGTTTCGCGACGCCCTTCATGGCCTTGACCAGTTCGCCCTGTGTGTAGGGCTTGGGCGGCAGCGTCTTCAGCGCCTTCAGGTCGACCGAGCCGACCTGGCAGGACAAGCCGGTTCGCAGCGCCGGCAGTACTTGGCTGCGCTGGGCGTCGTCGCCATCCGCGCCGCTTTCCTCCGGCACCGCCAGCACCTGGCGCCAGCCGGCCACGGCGACCTGCTTGCCGACGGCCAACAGCGACTGCCCGCCGCAAGCGAACTGTGCGACCGTGCGGTCGAACTCGTGGTGAGGCAGGAACTGCGCCAGGTAATGCGCACGGATCAGGCGGTAGACGGCCAGTTCCCTGTCGTCCATGGCCGAGAGGTTGGCGGGTTCCAGCGTCGGGATGATGCCGTGGTGCGCCGTGACCTTGCCGTCGTTCCAGGCGCGCGAGCGCTGGGTCGGGACGAGGCGGTCGATCAATGGGCGCAGGCCGGGGTCGGTCTTGACCAGGCTGTCGAGGACGGTCGGCACCTCGGCCAGCATGCTCTCGGGCAGGTAGCCCGAGTCGGAGCGCGGATAGGTCGTCGCCTTGTGCGTCTCGTACAGCGCCTGGGCGATGTCCAGGGTCTCCTGCACGTCCAGCCCCAACTGCCTGGAACATACCTCCTGCAGCGTGCTCAGGTCGAACGGCAGCGGCGGGCCTTCGCGCACGCGCTCCGTCTCGACCGACATCACCTGGGCGCTGCCGGCGGCGCGCATGCGTTCAACAGCCTGCTGGGCGACCGGCTGGTGAAGGCAGCGCCCGGCGTCGTCCGTGCAACCCTGCGGCGGCGTCCAGCTTGCGATGAAGGATTGGCCGGCATGGGACAGCGCCACCTCGACGGCCCAGAACGGCACCGAGACGAAGCTCGCAATCTCGCGGTCGCGGTCCACCACCAGCTTCAGCGTCGGCGTCTGCACCCTGCCCACCGACAGCACGCCGGTGTAGCCGGCCTGGCGTCCCAGCAGGGTGAACAACCGGCTCAGGTTCATGCCGATCAGCCAATCGGCACGCGAGCGGGCCAGGGCCGAGTAGTATAGTGGCATGGTCTCGGCCGACGGCTTCAGCGTGCCCAGTGCCTTGCGGATCGAGGCATCGTTGAGCGCCGACAGCCACAGGCGCTGGATCGGCCCGCGGTAGCCGCACAGCTCGATGATCTCGCGGGCAATCATTTCGCCTTCGCGGTCGGCGTCGGTGGCGATTACAAGATCGGTGGCCCGGCCGACGAGCTGCTGGACGATCTTGAACTGCGCGGTGGTCGCCGCCTTGGGCTCGACGCGCCAGCGTTCGGGGATGATGGGCAGTTGCTCGATGGTCCAGCGCTTGTAGCGCTCGTCATAACTCTCGGGCGGAACCGCTTCGACCAGATGACCGATGCACCAGGTCACGACGATACCCGCACCGCTGTAGCAGCCGGAACCACGCTGGCCGGCGCCCAGCACACGAGCGATGTCCTTGCCTTGCGAAGGCTTCTCGCACAGGAACACGCGCATGTTGAAGCCTCCTCAGGAATGTGCGGGTTATCAGATGGACAACAGCATGGCTGGGCCAGGTGAGACCGGCAGCAAGGAAGCCGGACGGCATGGACACCGAATTGTGATCGGCTGAGGAATGGTTGCCGCAGTGATAGATGCGGGTCGCGGCAATACGAGGGACGGGAGATTCGTGTCGGGAGGGCGGCCTGGAACTCGGTGGACCGCAGTGGAACTATCCCCAGGGGATAGCCCACTGGTGCAAGGCAGGCGTCTGACGGTTGCTACAGCCGCCCGCGATGTTTGGTCACTGGCCTCCGGTGGGTTTGGCGCCAAGCGTCACCGTCTCGATGCGGTACGGCAGGATGCCGATGCGCCGGGCCTCGATCTTGAAGGTGACGCGCTCGTTCTCATCGGCGTCCTCCCATTCGTCGCGCACGGTACGGCCTTCGACCAGAACGCGCATGCCCTTCTGGTACAGCGATTGCCAGTGTTCGGCATCGCGATGCCACAGCTCCACCGGCGCCCAGAAGCCGCCGCGGTCCTCGTATTCGCCATCCTTCTTCGGGATGGGGTTGTCGAAATAGACGTTCAGGCGCAGCAGCCTGCGCGGTTCATCGTTGCCGTTGGGGAATTCGCGGTACTCCGGCGCAGAACCGATGTTGCCTTCGCCGACGAAGTGCGTGCTCATGGTGACTCCTTGGGGATGGTGGAAATGGACGCGGCATGCCCGTGGACACGTCGCAGATAGGTCGCCTCGGCCTGTGTCATCCTGCTGGCGCATTCCAGCGCAAGGCGGGCGGTGCTGTGGGTCAGGCTGATCTGCATGTTCAGCGCGATGCGCTGCAGCTCCATCGCATACAGGTCGTCGATCAGCG
This sequence comes from Sulfuritalea sp., assembly GCA_018333815.1. Taxonomy (GTDB): domain Bacteria; phylum Pseudomonadota; class Gammaproteobacteria; order Burkholderiales; family Rhodocyclaceae; genus Sulfuricystis. The sequence goes on from JAGXSN010000269.1 coordinate 13,434, forward strand.
AGGCCGGTGTCGCGGAGCGATTGAGCAGCGACTCCCACAAGGCCACGCCCATGGACGAGCGGTCGGGGTTGCGCCAGCGCAGAAAGGTCGTCCCTGCGCCAGTCGTCTGCTGGGCCAGTTGCACATCGAGAAGATTGAAGGGATAGGCCCGCGCCTGCGGGAGCACCTGCCGTTGTGCCAGGGTGATCAGATCGTCGCGCAGCGCCATGCACCGGCTGGCCCAGGTCTCCAGACTCCCCTTACCTTTAAAAGGCTGTAAAAGGCCTTTTAGGTAGCCTGCGTGTTCCAGCCGCTGGAAGTCTGCCTGTGCCAGTGGAGTGAAGCGCGCTGGGCGGCCGGAAGAAGAAGGTGCCGTCATGCCTTGGCACCTTCATCTCTCGCCACGACGTCGGCCGCACCATCGGCGAACCCCGGCTCCGAGTCGTCAGCGGCCGGTGACTCGGGCCTGCTTTCCCGCCGAGCGATGGGTGGCGCAAAGCGTGAACGGCGCGTGCCTTCGAGCACGTCCTGCGGCAGCTCGCCGAATTTCTCCAGCGCCGTCCGCGCCACAGCGTTCTTCGCCGCGAAGTCGCCGCGCGTCGCGCCGGAATAGCGGTACTGCTGCGCCAGGGAGAACAGGCTGCGCAGCGCATGCGCGCCATCATTGAGCCAGCGCTCCAGCGTGCTGCGGTCGATCAGCGCCGTGTGGTGTGCCAGGATCAGCTTGCGCGCCAGGTCGTCATAGTCGGCCAGCAGGTACACCGCCATGAAGCCGAGCTGCGCGTTGACGAACAGCGGCAGCTTCACCGGCTGCACGTTCATGTTCTCGTCCAGGGACAGCGCGGGTGGCACGTCATCCAGCGCCTCATTCACCTGTTCGCGCAGCGCTTGCAGGCTGGCCTTGGTATCTGCCAGCTTGTCCTCGATGCGCAGCATCCACCAGTCCGAGTAGGGGTCGTCCTGCTCGGCGCCGCGCTTCATCTTGTTCATTACGCTGATGAAGCCGTTGAGGCCGACAATGCCGGGGCGCCCCTCGGCAGGTGCGCGGCCATGCCAGATGCGCGAAGCGTGGTGGGTATGCAGCGTCAGCGACATCGCGCTGCGCAGCGATCCGAGATTCAGCTGCAGGGGTTCGTTGGCCATGGAGACGACTCGCGATGAATGAACGAGTCGCCAGCATCGGCATCAACCGGAAGGCCGTCAGTCAACAAACCGCATTCAACGGCCGCCCGGTTTGCCCAACGCGGAAGGCCACGTGTGCCGCCTATCCCCTGGGGATAGGCAAATGCGGGCCGACGCCAGAATGCTGAAGGCAGGAGATGGCCTGAGCGATGCCAGCCTGAGGCATGGCTGGCGGCAAACCCGGTGCGATTCGCTATATCTCTGGGATCCCCTCCTGGTCGTCCAAGAGCGCAAAGGCCGCATCCTGCATAGGGCGTCTATCCAGCGCCACAGGAACACTTCTCTCAGGCAATGCACGCAGCAGCTCACGGAAATAGTCCAGACCGCCCCACTGGCTGGCATCGCCGATCACGTACAACCGACATTGAGCCCGGGTGACCGCCACGTTGAGCAGGTTCGGCTTGCTCGCCGCCCAGCCGCGGGCGCCCGAACCGGCTTGGCCTGGGGCCGTACCCAGCACCAAGAAGACGATGTGCGCTTCCTTGCCCTGAAACGTGTGGACGGTGCCGTAATCGATGCCACCGTGCGCGCGAATGCGTTTGCCGCACGCTTGGGCGATCTTGCGGAAGGGCGAGATCACGTAGACCTTGGTTTTCCCACTTCTTTCGCTCTGCAATCGCGCCAAGCAGTCGAGCAGACAGGCGATTTCGTCCTCCGATACAGGGTGGTCCACCCGGTTTGAGCGCACGTCGAACCATGCGCTTTCGCCCAGGCCGCAGGAGAACTCCCAGGGCGCCGGCTGGCCCGCTTCGTCGACACGCCCCTGTACCATTTGACCCGCATAGGCGATGCGGTTGGCCACCGAGAACATCGGGTCGTCGCAGCGGCGGTGGGTGCGTAACGGCATGCCGGTCCACAGACGTTCGGGCGCGTCGTTCGGGGACGAACTGCTGGTTTTCTCGACCCAGGAGCCGAAGGGTGTGATGCGATCCGCCAACGTCTGCACCGATTCGTCGATGGGCGACCAGTGCGGTGCCACGTCGTGGCGGCGACGCAGCTCCTCCGTCAGGCTGCGCGGAACGGTGAAAACCGGCTCGATCTGCAGGGGGTCGCCGACGATGACCGCCCGTCGGCTGCGCCAGACCGCACCCGCCGCCGACTGCGGCGTGGCCTGACCCGCCTCGTCGATCAGCAGCCAGCCAAGGCTGTTCTGACCCATGCCGACAAACAGCCGATCAAACGAAGCGAGGGTCGTGGAAACGACCGGTACAACGAAGAAGAAGGCGTCCCACAGCAGCGGACGGTGCTCGGGAGACAGCTTGTCGCGCGAGCCGCCGGTGAGCATGCCGTTCACCGCCCGCAGGTTAGCGATGAACTTGCCGGCGTTGGCTAGCACGGTAAGGCGGTGCAGATCCACCGCCTGAAGGAACAGCTTGGCGCGCAGTTCATCCAGCTTGGGGCCGACAGCGACGCTGGCGCGGTGACGTGTATCGGCCGGCAACGCCCAGAACTGCGTGTCGGGGAAGTGCTTGGCCCCCATTGCGTAGCCGGCTTGCAGTGCTCGCCGATGGGTTTCCAGTTCGCGCTCCAGCGCGACCCGCGCGGAGGACACGGTTTTTTGACGCTCTCGTCGCTGTCCCAATTGGACTTCGGCCACCGCTACTTCCTTGGACATTTCCGCGAGGGCGGCCGAAGCGTCAGCCAAAGCTTCCGTCGGCGCCTCCAGCGACTGCCGCAAGTCTGCCATCCGGCGGGTCTCGCGGCCAAACAGCCCCATCAATCGGTCCCACAGGTTGCGCGGCGTGCCGGCACGCAGTTGCTCTAGCACGGCCCGATTACCTTCGACGACGGTGCGCTGTGTGGCCACGGCTTCGCGTTGTTGTGCAAGGGCCTGCTCGCGGGCTTGGATGTCCTGGCCAAGTGCCTGCTCTTCCGCCAAAAGGCCGTTCAACCGGCTTCGCTCGTCGTCGATGCGCAGGGCAGCCTTCTCAGCCCGCTCCAGTACCTTGCGACAGCTCTCGAACTCCGCCTGCAGCGCCAGGAAAGCCTGCTTGGCCTTCTGCCATTCGTTCTGGTACTGCCGGTACTCACCGGAGGCAGCTTCGAGAAGCTGCTTCATTGAGGCCGGCCGATCATCTGCAGGGGATGGTTCTTCAGTTTCCTCGTCTGCCAGGTCGGCACCGGCAAGTTGTTCGCCTCCCTGCGCCTGCGCCCCATCTGCTTGGCGTTGCGGCAGGTATTCGTCGCGAAAGAAGCCTTGCGCGAACGAGCGCCGGTTGCCGGCATTGCCCAGGGCTGCGGCGACCGCCCCCCAGGTTTCGATGGGTTCCTTGTTTTCGTCTAGGACCTTCTGCGCCCGGAAGACTTCGCGCATGACATCCGCAAAGTAATCCGCCGAACTGAACTCGTCCGCGACCTTCTTGCGTGCGGGCAACTCCTGGGTGATGTTCTTGACCGCGTTGTTGTTCGTGCTGGTTACCACGATTGAGGTACCGGCAACCACCTCGGCTTTGAGCGGAAAGAAACCCTTGCCCGCAACGGTCATCTTGTCCTCGAACAAGGCAACCGGGCGATCCAGCGCAGCGATTCGCCGCGCTCGCTCGGTGACGATCTCGGCGATGACGTCGCACAGAAGCGTGGTCTTGCCAGTCCCTGGAGGGCCATTGACGCCGATCAGTCCCTCAGCTTCGCCAAGCGAGCTGATCACCTGCGAGACCGCGGCCTGCTGCGCCAGGACGAGCGGATGTTTGGTGGAAGCCGGCCATCGCGCGCTAGGCAAGCGCTTCGCACTGACCAGCCCGGCCATGGCCGCGTTGTCGGTGAGGATGTCGACACGCTGCTGCTCTTGCAACGCTGGCCCGAGATACGCGCCCAATGCTTTGCCAAAGGGCCGTTTCTTATCTGCCTGAGCGATCAATCGATCGAGGTCATCCAAGTAGAACGAGTTCAGAAAATCAGTTGCGGCCTGCAGGCTGTCATCCAGGTAGCGCCGCTTGACTCGGCTGGTCCGCACGACGACACGCCAGTCCAGACTCGGATCGTTCGCCGCTTCGCCGAGCAGGCTGCGCACGATGCGCAGTTCTTCATCGAGATCCTCCCAATCCAGGACAGCCTCGGTCGGAGCGCGGTTCGCGGCATTGGCGGCGGCGCCTTCCTGTTCCTGATTCTCTGGGAGTTGGTGACGACGTTGGGCGAATTCCTCTTTCGCGCGTTCCAGGCGGGCGTTGATGTTGTCCAGCGCCTTTGTCTCCCGGAGTGCCGCCACACCGTGCGCGAAGCTGGCTGGAAGGTAGCTGTCGGGTTTCGGTCTCCCCAGTTCATCCACCACGAAGGCCGCCAGCCAGCCGTTGCCGGTCACACGCTGGCGCTCGCGTTCGCTCAGGTCGCGATCTGGAAAAAGGCCTCGGAGCAACAGCCGAGACAGGTCTTCCGTGTCAGCTACGCCCAGATAGACGACATGGACGTAGCCAATCGTGTCCGTGGGGGCGAATTTCTCTAACTGCCAGGGCAAGGATTTGCCACGACGAAAAGTGTCGACTTTTGTCTGGTCGCTGCTATCCCGCTTGGAAGGGGCTGTCGGGATGTTGAAAATCTCAAGGTCGCGCCAGAAGCGCAGGACGCGCAAAGATTCGTCGTTCGCGGTGCTCAAGTCTGGACCTCACCTGTTCCAATTGGCACATGCTCCTCTGTGATGTACGGGCACTGGCCTGATGACGATCGATTTTGTCTATGAGAAGCATTGAAACGCCATGATAGCCGTCCATGGACAAGGGGGCCATTCAGTCAGGGGCGAAAGGGGTTTGCGGGAGGCTCTCTATTTCGGTGCGGAGGATGACCGGCGGTAGTTGCTCCATCGGTGAGGCGTCAAGGTCCAGTTCACCGCGAACGTACGGTTTCGGCCGGACGGTAGGTCCGGAATCACCGTAATCGCAGCTTTCCCTGTAGTTGGGCGATGTGCTGCAGGGCAACTTCGCGGGTGGAGGGGGCGGAAGCGCTATCCCCTGGGGATAGCGGTGATGGGGGCGCATTCTCGTGGACAGCCTGACCTGCCCAGGCCTTGAACTCCCCCCGAATCGCCTTCTGGATGATGCCGAACAGGTAGCCGGCCGGGTTGCGCACCGTGCTGCCGCGGCAGCGCGCCGCCCACTCGTCGAGCACTGCCTGCCGTAGAGGCTCGTCCACCTGCTGCAAGGCGATCATCGCTCCTGCCTGCTGCTCTTCCTTCAAGCGCAGGAACCGCTCGGGCAGTCGCAGGTTTTGCGGTGCCTTCGCGCGCGGTACTGTACGTACTTCATCAATACGGTCCTTACGTACTGTACGGTCCTCCTTCGGATTCCGAAGAGAGCCATCCGGCGCGGGTTTCGACCCCACTTCGGATTCCGAAGAGGGGCGTTCGCCGTTCCGAAGAGGGGCTTCCTGCCCCACTTCGGATTCGTGGCCGACATCCTCCTGTGGATAACTTGGCGTCGCCCAGCCATGCCGGGCCATGTGCTGGGCCAGCACCTGCAAGCGCGTCGGCAGCGTGCGGCCGCTGAGCAGCGGGTCTTCGGCAATCTCCTTCAGCGTGTGCATGCCAACGATCTGCACCGCCTTGGCGGCATGGGCGAGGGCCTGGCTCACCAGACCGAGATAGTCGGGGTCGAGCTGCATCGCCTCGAAGGGCGTCAGTGGTTCGTCATGCAGAACATAGAGGTTGCCCAAAATGCGGCCGGTCTTGGGATCGCGGCGGCGGCGTACCAGGCTGAGCCAGCGCGTCAGGCGCAGCAGCGTCAAGGCGCGCGCGACGGTTTCGTGCGAGGCCTGCGCCCCGCACGGCATCGAGGCCAGGTAAGGCCGAAGCTGGTCATAGGTCGGAAAGGCCGTCACGCCATCGTCGTTGAGCTGCAGGCGGAAGACCTGCCAGGCATTGCGCTCCAGCGGCGTGAGGCGCCGGTCGATGAACAGCGCGCGCGGCACGCTTTCATGGCGATTGCCGCTGTACAGAAATCCGTCGCTGGCCGATGCCGTGCCTTGCGCTTGCTTCAGGCCTTGCAGAGCGTCGTCGAACAGCGTCGACAGCGCCATGGGACCATCGCGCCGTGGTGCGCTGCCCGCCGCCATGGCCTACACCAGCCCCTGGTCGATCCAGTTCCTTATCGCCGCCCAGACGACCGACATCGGCAGCATCAGGGTTTCGGCGAGATCCATGGTCAGGTCCAGCATGGCCAACTCGTCGTCCAGCGCGATGTGGCGCTCGGTGACCCCGGCTTTCCAGTGTTCCCACAGGGCGGCATCCTGCGCCTCGTCCAGCACGGGATGCCGCCCCTTGCGCTTGGGCAGCCCGAGGATGTCGCGGCGCAGTGCGACTTCCTGATGCGTGAGGCCGTAGAAACGGCTCACCATCTCCGTGCTCGCACCGAGACGCAGCATGCGGTCCACCGTGGCGATTTCCCGCTCCACGTCATGCACCTGGCTCAGCAGCCGCTTCAGCACCTCGCGATTCACCGACACGGAGCACCACGACACCGTGGCATTGACCAATACGCTGACCAGTGCTGGATGCTTGAGCGCATCCAACTCCTCCTCGCCAAATCCCATTGCCTTGCAGCGACGCAGCTGGCCGTTGCGCAGATCGTGCAGCGCCTGGGCAATGACGGCTTGGTTGAGCGGATGGGGTGACGACATGGTGGCCTCCCGCGCTCAGGAATCGTGGCCCGGGTCGGCTGAAGCCGCACCGCTTTCCAAGTCCAGTAGCCGGCGCGCCAGGCGAAGCAACCGGAACAACTTCACCAGGCCAGCATCGCTCAGACGGATGGACGCTCCGCCGCCGCCGTGCAGCAGCGGCGCCAGGTCGTCGGCCAATCGCGCGCGATCCAGCGCTGTCGCGGGTACCGACGCCGTGCTCAGCGCATGTAGTAGCGTCAGCACGGCACGAGCGAAGGCAGGCAAGGCCTTCGCCTGGCCAACGGTCGGGGTTACGCAGATGAAGCCGATGCCCCCTTCACTGGGATCGATGTGTCTCGCTACGGCCGCCTCCTCGGCGATCTCACGGGCGAATTGCGCGATATGCACCCGGAGCCGGTCCGGCGCGTCCAGTCCGGGCTCGATGTACCAGACATCCGAAATCGGGTAGAGCCCACCGACCTGTACGGGAATCGCGCGCAGGGCATTGGCCTCGAAGTCGGGTAGCTTGTCGCCCAACTGGTCAGCCACCAGGCGCTGGATGGATTGCAGGCGTTCGGTGGTCGATGCAGGAGACACGACATGCCCTTGCAGACGCTCCGCGTCGCTGTCGGCCACTACGGGCGCAGCGTCTGCTCCCTCGGCTTTCCCGCCGCCAGCCGCGGGAGCCGTGACGGTCTGTGTCGAGGGCATCTCGGCAGCGGGTTCTGCCGGCGCGTCGGCCCGCTGTCCGGTAATCGCCGCTGCGGGTGGCGGTGCGGGCCGTGGTGCCAAAGGCACCGTGGGTGAGGTCTGGATCGCCGGCGACGGCTCGCTGGTCAACGCCCGCTGTCGGCTCTCGCTGTCGTCGATCTCCAGGCTCAGCGTGTCATAGTCCGTGTCCAACAACTCGGCCATCTGGCCCACCAGTTCGTCCTGCACCCGCTGGAGCGAGAAGGCATCCGGCTGCGTGTCGAACTGCGACAGCACATCCTGGAACAGCGAGCCGAAGTCCGTGGCGAGCCGGCGGTCCAGAGCTCTCCGTTCCCAGGTACGCTCGCACGCCCTGCGCAGCACCGCGAGCCGTTCCACCTGATGCCGACCCAGCCCTCCGTACAGCACCGTCGGTATCGCCGGCAGCAGGTGGCGCACCGCGTCCTGCATGCGGCTGATGTGCGACTGCTGCACCGGGTAGCCGTCGGCCGTCAGGCGGCGCGCCAGTTCGGACTGCGACAGCACCTCTCCGCCGTTCTCCTGCTCGTACAGGGCGCGTGCGTTCTCGACGCCCAGTGCCCGCTCGATGAAGGTGAGCCCGCCGCGCAGTTCGTTCTCGGCCAGGTGGCCGGTGAGCGCCACGATCTCGCCGCGTTGCGGCCAAGGTCGGAACAGGCAGGCGATGCGGAAGAAGCGTTCCTCCTTCGTCTCGCTCCACAGCTCCCGCAGGATTGCCAGGCGCGTGTTGCCGCCGTTGCGGATGATGTAGTGGGCCTCTCCGGGCCGTCGCGTGATCGCGGGCGGCGCGTCCAGCCCACGTTCGCGGATCGACGCCTTGATTTCCTCGTAGGCCGGGTTGCGCGTCACGCGCGGGTCGTGGTCGTAGGGGCGCAACTGGTCCAGTGTCACCACCATCGGTGTGTCGGCGATGGGGTCGCTCACGGCCGCGGCCGTCGGGCCGCTGCGCTCGAAGCCGGTTTCCATCAGCTTGACGGCCATGTCCCGCGGGGTCAGCTCAGCCATGACCGTTCTCCCGAGGCGCCAGTTCGTCGATGGCCGCCTGCCGGTCGGCACGGCGAAGCTGCGCGCGGGCGTTGAGCCCGGCGCGGTGGTCGCCCGGCGTCGAACCGGTGTAGATCGACGCACAGCCTGGCTTGGTGAACTTCAGATGACCGCCCGGCGTGCGCACCACGCGCCAGCCTTCGCTCAGCGCAAAGTCGATCAGCGCGCGCAGCCGTTTGTGGCCGCGCGCCAGATCACGTGCGCCCGCCATGCTTCTCGCTCCTCAATATGCCTCTCGCGTCATGCCGGCCAGTCACGCACTCAAACCGTTCCCGCCACTGTGGAAACAGTTCGCCGGCCAGGGCACGCATCGTCACCAGCGCCGAAGGCGCGACACGGCCGACCGGCTGCCGGTACTCCTCACGATGCACCGGCAAGCCTCGGGTCGCGGCGCGCGGGTAGGCTTCGATGGCCGGCACGTCGGTGTCCAGCACCCGCACGCCAGCCTGTCCCTCGAACATCTGCCGCAGCGTCTGCTGAATCAGCCGCGCGTTCGCCGATACCGGATGCACCCGGTTGATCAGCAGGTACAGGGGTGGCGGCTCGATGCCCAGATGTCGGTACGGACCGATGTCCTCGATCAGTTGCAGCGTGCCACGTCGCAGTTCGCGCGCCGCCAGAATCTCCGGCGTCACCGGCGACAGCGCCAGGTCCGAGGCCAGCACCGCCATTTCCAGCAGTACGCTGCGAGCGCCCTGGGTGTCGATCAGCAACAGGTCGTAGAACGGTGCCAGCGCCGGCAGTAGGTGTCGGAGCCGCAGGCGCCCGTCCGGCGCATGCAGCAGCAGTGTGTTCAGTTCTCCGCGGTCGTCGTTCGACAGCAGCAGGTCCAGCCCGGCGATGGTGGTGTGCGACACCAGTTGATCGAGGCGGCGCTCGTTGAATGCCAGCAATTCGTAGATGCCGGCGGGCGCACGCACATCCAGGGCGAAGTAGCTCGACAGCGTGGGTTGCACGTCCAGATCGAGCAGCAGCACGCGCAGCCCCGCGTCGGCGGCGAAGCCGCCCAGATTGGCGGCTGTCGTCGTCTTACCCACGCCGCCCTTGGTCGAGATGATCGAGATGACCAGCATTGTCAGGCTCCTCGTCGCGTTTGATGGGGGACGGAACGAGGATCAGATGCGCTCACTGCGGCGCTCGGCAATCCACTGCTCGATCTCGAGCGAGTCCCAGCCGACCGCCCGAACTCCCAGGCGCATGGCTTTCGGGAACTTGCCCGCCTTCATCAGGTTGTAGATGTGGGCGCGCTTGAAGCCGGTCTTGGCTTCGACTTCATCGCGACGCAGGATACGGCGTTCGCCAACAGGCGGCGGAAGTGGCTTGTCCGACATGAGGGGCACTCCTTAGCGCTTACTGGCGCTTGCTATGCGTACCCCGTAATTGACAGGAACTCCCTGGAAATGAACACCGCAAATGCGGTTTCCGGGACCGCAGATTGGAGCTTGACGCCGGGTTTGCCGCGCTTCAGGGGCTCGATGCCTGCACCTTGCGGCGGGCCTGGGCGAACTTGGCTTGCAGCGTGCGCTCGGTGATCCCCATGAGCTTGTCGTGGTGGGCGATCAGGGCGCTGATTATCGCGTCCTGGCTGTTGAAGCTGGAGTAGGGGACCCCGGACGGAGTGCGTCCGAGCATCAATGCCAACATCGCGCCGATGATGTTCAGATAGGTGGTCTCGGCACGATCGCTCAGCGGGCACAGAACGCCGGTGAGATTCGGTGAGCCTCGCTTCTTCTGCTGCTCCTGGAGTTGATGCAACTGGTGGCGACACTGCTCCAGCTGGGACTTCAACGCCTCCCGTTCCACCAGAAGCGCATGGCCGGCCTCCAGGGTGATCACCGGGTGGGCGATCCTCTCGTGGCGGGAGAAGAGAAAGGCCGGCCGCTGCTCCGGATAGGTTCGAAGCATCCACCGCTTGAGGTCGACGTGGCGAACGGTCAGATCGGGTGAGTCCCACAGGGACTTGTCGTTCATCGTGATACCGTCCAGTCCGTAGGGCAGCTCACCGTGGAAGATGGCATCGTAGATGCGATCGGTATGCAGACGAAGCTCGCCGCAGCGCGGGCAATCCTGTATTGCAGACAGACGTCCGGGTCTGACGGTCATGAGGATGTCATCTCTGAATCGGTACAATCCGGCCCATCGGATGGCCGCGTCGATGGGGCGGTAGTACACCTCCGAAAGCGAACTCCCTTGCATGTGGTTGCCTCCCTGTTGCCCCCCACCAAGGACACCTGCCTGCGCCGCATCGAAGGCTGGCGCTACGCGGCCCTGCCGAAGAATTGAGCTTCATCGAGAGGAGCCTGGATGGGGATGTCCTGCACCTTTGCCGCGCATGCGAGGATCATGACTGCGCGACGTGCTGGCAAGACCAACTGGGAATGGGCTGATCTCGCCAATGTCTCCGACCTCGAGACAATCGGCGGCGCGATGCCACAAGTCGCCGAAATCCGGGCGGAAGCGCCTTGGGCCAGACCTGATCGGTATGCCGATAGGCTGAAACGGAATCGTGCCCAGGGATGGCACGCCCATTTGATGGAAGGGAGGCAGGCAACCCCGCGTCGTGGCTGTCCGTGGTTGTTGGTGGCTTGCCTTGGAGCGAGCGCGTTTTCCGTTCCTCAGCCAGCTGGTGTAAACTAGTCCATCAACCAGTCCTTGGACTGGTGTGGGTTTTGGAAAATCGATTTAGACTCGACAGTCTGGGAGTCGGATTCGATTCCCATCGCCCGCTCCAATCTAGCTTCCATGGAAAGCCACCCACTGCTGGATCGATTGAGTCCATCCAGTAGTCCGTCAAAGCGGTCGGGGTCGACGGAGGCCCCATGCTCAGGCAGATTGACGAGGTAAGGAAATTTCCTTACCATGCGGGCATTGTCACCAGGAGAACAGCCATGCCTGAGATCCATGAAGTCGCCACACTGACCTCCAAGGGCCAGATCACGCTGCCCAAGCCCATCCGGCAGGCACTGGGCGTGGCTGCCGGCGGAAAAGTGGCCTTCGACCTGCGCGGAGGCGAAGTCATCGTGACCTGCGCGGACGCCGAACACGAAGACCCGGCCATCGCGGCCTTCCTGGGCCTGCTGGAGGCCGACATCCGGGCCGGCCGGCACGTCCAGTCCCTGCCGGATGATCTGGCCCGGGCCATGTTGACGAATGCCGGCCACGCGGTCAATCTCGATGAAGACATCGACGGCGAAGTGGCGCTCTGATGCAGCGGCACGGCTGGACGATCTTGTTCCACGATGGCGTGATCGAGCAGTTGCGCAAGCTGCAGGCGGCCGCGGAACGGGCCGAACAGAATGACCCGCAAGGATTCGAGGGCAATGCCCACGTCAAGCTGTTCCGGGCGTTGAGCCAGTTGATCATGGAGGTCGTGCCGAGCGATCCTTCGCGGGACGAGTACCGCCAGGGCAACACCCTCGGGCCGGCATATCGCCACTGGCGGCGCGCGAAGATCGGGCGGCGATTCCGCCTGTTCTTCCGCTACGACTCCAAGGCGAAGGCGATCATGTTCGCCTGGGTCAACGACGAACAGACCCTGCGGTCGGCGGGCAGCAAATCCGATCCCTATGCGGTGTTCGAGAAGATGCTCGGACGCGGCAATCCGCCCGACGACTGGGCGGCGCTTGTGGCGGCGAGCCAGACGGAATGGGCATCGAAGAAACGTTGATTGGACGTCGCATGGAATTTCAAACGATCTGAGCCTCTTGCATCAACGAGTCGGGAACTTGATGCTGCTCCCTTCACCCGTTCCAACCTTCGGCATGTCCGAATTCGCCACCCGCCTGATCGACTGGCAGCACCGCCACGGTCGCCACGGCCTGCCGTGGCAGAACACCCGCGACCCCTACCTTGTCTGGCTGTCCGAGATCATGCTGCAGCAGACGCAGGTAGGGACGGTCATCCCCTATTACGAACGCTTCCTGGCCCGCTTTCCGACGCTCGCAAGCCTGGCGAACGCGCCGGTCGAAGAGGTCATGAGCCTCTGGAGCGGGCTCGGCTATTACGCCCGCGCGCGCAACCTGCACGCCTGCGCACGGGTGCTCATGACACAGCATGAGGGCAGCTTCCCGCGCGATCCGGCAATGATCGCCAAACTGCCCGGCATCGGACGCTCGACGGCGAACGCGGTCGCCGTGTTCTGTTTCGGCGCGCGCGCGCCGATTCTCGACGGCAACGTGAAGCGCGTGCTGTGCCGCTTCCTCGGCGTCGAGGGCTTTCCCGGCGCACCGGCGATCGAAAGTCGGCTCTGGCGGGACGGCGCCGCGCTATTGCCGAACAAGGATCTCGCCCCCTATATCCAGGCCCAGATGGACCTGGGCGCGACGCTCTGCACGCGCCGCCGACCGCGCTGCAACGTCTGTCCGGTCGCCGATCTCTGCGTCGCCCGCCGCGCCGGCCGCACGGACGCGTTACCCACGCCGCGGCCCGGGCGGGTCCTGCCCGAGAAAGAAGTCACGCTGCTGGTGTTGCAGGACGGCAAGCGCATCGCCCTCGAACAGCGCCCGCCCGCCGGTCTCTGGGGCGGGCTGTTGTCCCTGCCCGAGCTGCCGGACGCTGCCGACGTCCGCGGCCACTGCGAATCGCGGCTGGGATTGCGGTTGGGCGCCGTCCGGCCGGCGCCGACGTTCACGCGCGGCTTC